>NZ_JBSGBF010000127.1:0-20024 GCF_053601115.1 Streptomyces sp. NPDC004788 | reverse complement strand
CGGTGAGTTCCTAGACAGCTCCCACCACACCGGAGGTCTTCGCCATGTTCAAGACCAGACCAGTGTCAACAACGCTCGTGATCAATACACCTAGGCGGTGCCCTCCGGGCCCGGCCCCGGCGACCCCGGGCCCCGCCCAGGCGACCCCCGGACCGCTACGGGTGGACCGCTACCCGTGGCCCGCTACGGGCGGCCCGCTACGCCCGGCCCGCGCCGTGCTCCGCGCAGAAGTGCGTCACCAGCTCGACGTACTCCTCCGGGTGCGTGACGTGCGGGAGGTGCCCCGCGCCCTCGAAGACGTGGGTGCGCACCCCGGACAGCGCACCGGCCACCCGGTCCACCACCACGCCGAACCACGCCGGGCTCTCCGTGCCGCGGGTGACCAGCGCCGGCACATCAGCCGCGCTGAGCGCGGCGAGGTCCAGGCCGGCCCAGTCCGGGTCGCCCTGTTCGTCGAGGAAGGTGGGCGCGTTGGTGAGGAAGGTGTCCCGCAGCCGCGGCGGCATCTGCTCCCAGGCGCCCGGACCGAAGGCCACCTCCTCCACGAACGTCCGCGCCCCGGCCAGCGCGTCGCCCGCCCGCAGCAGGTCCACCACCCGGCCGATCCGCGCCCCGGTGTCCACCATCTGCTGCTCGTACGCGGGCATGCCGGCCACCAGGTCCATCAGCGGCGGCTCGTGCACCACGATCCCCCGGAACAGCTCCGGGCGCCGGGACGCGAGGCCCAGCGTGACCGACGCGCCGAAGGAGTTGCCCGCCACGAAGGCGGGCGCGAAGCCCAGGGTCTTCAGGAGCTCGGCCAGGTCGTCCTCGTCCTCGCGCCGCGTCCCCTGGCCCTCCGGCCGGTCGCTCTCGCTGTGCCCCCGGCGGTCGTACACCAGCACCCGGTGGCGCAGCGCGAGACCGTGTACGACCGCGTCCCAGTTGTGGTGGTCGCCCCAGGAACCGTGCACCAGGACCAGCGGGTCGCCGTCACCGCCGGCCTCGTAGAACAGCCCGACTCCGTCGACCTCGACCCTTGCCATCTGCGCTCCCTGCGGCGACCAGCGGACGAACAACCGGAACCCGGACCATTGTCCGGACCGGCTTCCTCAGCGGTGGGAGAACACGCAGGCCATGCGGGTGTCCGGGTTGCTGCTCAGCCCGACGATCGCCCCGCCGTGCGCCGGGTTCGCGCGGGCGTGCGCGCCCGCGTACCCCTGGGAGGTGAGGAAGACGCCGACGGCCGCGATCCAGTCGGCGGCCGCCCCGGTCGCCGGATCGAGCACCGGCTCCGGCCGCGGCACCACCCGCTCCTGCACCAGATAGCCCCGCTCGGTGGCGACCGCGAGAGCCTCGCGCCACTCGGCGTCGGTGCACTCCCAGCCGACGAAGGTGTCGATGCCGCCGTGCCCGGCGCCGGGCTTGAGGATCAGCCGCTCCCGGCGCTCCCGGCACTCGTCGAGCAGCGCGGCCGGCGCCCCCGCCCGCAGCGTCCGGGACCACGGCAGCACCCGGTCCACCAGGGCCCGTTCCTTGTCGTCGAAGGCCCCGGTCCAGCGCGGGTCGGAGAGCATGGCCAGCGCGCTCTTGTGCGCGAAGAGACCCGACTCCAGGGAGGCGAAGAGCACCGTGCGGCCCGCCTCGTGGGCGCGGAACAGCCGCTCCGCCACCTCGGGCCCCGCCGGGTCGTCGAGCAGCTGGCTCGCGCCGAAGTTGCGCAGCACCAGATCCAGCGGTTCGCCGCCCAGGGCCAGCTTGCCGTCCGGCCGGGTGCGCAGCTCCCCGACCTCGCCGATCACCAGGCGGAGGCCCTGGGCGGCCATCGCCTCCTGAACGGCGCGCATCAGCGGCCCGAAGGCGGCCACCCCGCCGTGGCCCTCGACGAGCCCGATCACCGGCTCGGCCCCGCCGCCCGCCAGCGCCGGCCGGGCCCGCTCGCGCAGGTCCGCCGCGAGCCGCGCCGCCGTGTCCACGTAACCGAGCCCGTGCGCGGCGGCGAAGGCGCCGAACTCCGCGACCTCCAGAAGTCCCCGGTTGCACACGGCCATCTCCAGGCCGCCGACCTCGCTGCCCAGGTTGAACTCCAGGAGCCGGTAGCCCCGGCCGTCGTGGTACGCGTCGGCGCGCCCCAGCTTCGCCGGGCGCCCGTCGCCGGACCGCCGCAGCAGGGCCGCGTGGCGCGGCGCGAGCCCGAGCGCCGCCGCGTACGCCGCGCGGTCGCCGTCGAAGAGCCGGTCGGGCAGCGAGACGAGCAGCTCGAACAGATCCTCCAGGTCCCGCGCGAACTCCCTTATCCCCTCCTCCTCTACGAACCAGGGGCGCGACAGCAGATGCGGCCGCCAGGCCCCGTCGAAGACGGGCGGCAGCCCGGCCCGCGTCAGCGCGTCGCGCAGCCCGTCGTTCCCGCCCAGACACTCGTCCACGTAGGTGCGGCTCAGCAGAGTCATGGGTCCCAGCAGATCACGGCGGGCGGCTCGCGCGACAGGCCCGTGCAGCGGGCTCAGCGGACCGGCGCCGGGACTGTCAGTGGTGGGTGTCAGACTCTGCTCATGGTGTACGAACTCCTCGCAGCGGCGGGCGTGCTCGCCCTGCTCACGATGGCGCCCGGCCCCGACATGGCCGTCGTGACGCGGCGGGCCGTCGCGGCAGGCCTCGGCGACGCGGTGCGGACGGTCGCCGGGAT
The DNA here is from genome assembly GCF_053601115.1 of Streptomyces sp. NPDC004788. Lineage (NCBI taxonomy): Bacteria > Bacillati > Actinomycetota > Actinomycetes > Kitasatosporales > Streptomycetaceae > Streptomyces > Streptomyces sp. NPDC004788. The sequence goes on along the minus strand of NZ_JBSGBF010000127.1, from coordinate 17,359 downwards.
CACGACCGGCCTGCTCGTCTGGGGCGTGCTGTCCGTGGCGGGGCTCGCCGCCGTCCTGGCCGCGTCCGCCACCGCCTACACCGTCGTCAAGCTGGCCGGCGCCGCCTATCTCGTCCTCCTCGGCGTGCAGGCGCTGCTCGCCGCCCGCCGGAAGCGGCACGGCGACGGCCACGGAGACGCCGGGACGGCGGCGGAGTCCATACCGACCCCGGCGCCGTCCGGCAGCCCGTGGCGCACCGGCCTGGTGAACAACGTGCTCAACCCGAAGATCGCCGTCTCCTACACCGGCCTGCTGCCGACGCTGGCGCCGCACGGCCTCTCCCCGCACCTGGGCATGGCGCTCCTCGTGCTGATCCACGCGGCGCTCACGGTCGTCTGGCTCGGCGGCTATGTGCTGCTGCTCACCCGGGCCCAGGCGTTCTTCTCCCGTGCCGCCGTGCGCCGGAGCATGGAGCGGATCACCGGTGCCGTGCTGATCGGTTTCGGGCTGAAGGTCGCCACCGCGCGGAGCTGAGGACGCCGCGGGCCGGGGGTCTCAGGACCCCCACGCCTCGAACTCGTAGATCCGGGCCGCCGGATCCGTCGTCTGCGTCGGCTTGGTGATCACCAGGCGGACGTAGCGGGCGGTGAGGGAGACCGGGTGGGTGGTGGTCGCCGCCGTGTTGCCGGTGACGGTCACCGCCGTGGTCCACGGGGCGGTCGCGCTGTCGCGGACCTGGACGGTGAAGTCCCGGGTGTTCCAGGTCGCGCTCTCACCGCCCGCCGCCGCGTGCTTCACCACGAAGCGGTTCAGCGTCCGGGACGCGCCGAGGTCCACTTCGAGCCACTTCGACGTCGTCAGCGTGCACCACTTGTCGGTGGTGCCGCCCGAGACGCTGCCGTTGACGGCCTTCGGCGCCGACTCGTCGGCGTTGCACTGCCCGGAGGCCGTCGCGGGCCGGTTCAGCGCCAGGTCGGTGTCGCTCGTCGCGGACCAGGTGACGGTGGTGCTCGCGGCGGGGGAGCGGTCGAACTCGGTGGAGACCGCCTCCACGTCCAGCGTGGTGGTCGTCTCGGTGCCGACGCGGTCCAGGCGCGGCACGAAGTAGCTGTCGTTGGGGGTGGCACCGAGGAAGGTGCGGCTGCCGTCCGGGTTGCGGCGGTACACCTCGTAGTGGTGCACGGCTCCGGCGGCCGACGCGGTCCAGGCGAGCCGCAGCGACTTGCTCGTGGTGCCGGAGTCGGTCGTGCCGAGGACCGTCGGCGCGGCGGGAGCCGCGGGGGCGTCCACGACACCGTCGTACAGGGCGAGTTGGCCGACCTTGATGTCGTACGAGGTGGCCGCGCCGGTCGTCTGGAGGCCCAGCTGGGCGACGGTGCGGCCGGCGTACGCGGAGAGGTCGAGCGTCCTGCGCTCCCAGCCGGCCGTCGTGGTGGAGCCCAGGTCGAAGGTGGTGAAGGTGGTGGGGGAGTCGGTGAAGGAGACGGCGGCCTTCAGGTGGGTCGGCCCGGCGGACGGGGTCTTCAGCACCACCGACAGCCTGGTGTCGGCCGCGACCGGCAGCCGCGTCTGGTACAGCCGTACGGTGTTCACGGCGTCGAGCGTCCCGGCGAGGCGCAGCGCGGAGCCGCCCTCGTAGGCGTCGGTGAAGTCGTACGACGGCTTCAGCTTCGTGCCGGTGGACTGCACCAGCCAGCGGTAGGTCGGCGGCACGTCCTGGAGGGAGAGGTTGTTCCAGCCCGACGACGACACCCGGACGCCGCCGGAGTGGTAGAAGTCGCCCTGCCCGGCGTCGAAGGAGGTGACGAACGGCTTGGCGGTGACCGGGGAGGACTCGGCGACGTAGTTCGCGATGCCCTTCCAGGAGGAGGTGGTCGTGGTGTCGGACGGGTCGCCGTTGGCGCCGTCCCAGTAGCGGGCCTCGCGGGCGTAGGAGTCGGCGCGATCGGTCGACGAGTTGTGGGTCCACTCGGGGCGGTAGAGGCCGAGCGAGGCGGTGTGCGGGCGGCCCGGCGGGAAGAGCGCGTCCCAGGACACGCTCGTGTCGTAGCCGTTGGCCTCGGTGTCCACGCCGGCGAACAGCTCGTACTCGCCGCGGCCGAGGTTGCGGGCCAGCGTGCGGGAGGAGTCGAGGCCGGAGGCGGTCCAGTTGAAGTTGAGGAACATCGAGTCGCTGGTCCGCAGCGAACCCTCCTGCAGGAAGGAGTCGTTGGCGGAGGTGAGGGCGTTCTGCCAGTTCACCGAACCGGACTCGGTCATCGCGTCGTACCACATGAAGTCGACCGGGCCGAGCAAGCGCGCGTACCGGAGCGTGTTGCGCATCTCGGTGGCGAGGGTGCTGTCGCCGCCGGCCGTCTCCTGGTTGATGAACCAGCCGTCGAAGCCGTAGTACCGGGCGACCTGGGCCAGCTTGTCGGCGACCGGATAGCGGGTGCCGGACTTCTGCACGAAGTCCCGGACCCACTGGAGCTGGCCGCCGTACGCGGTGGGCGGGAAGAACACCGTGCCGTAGACCTTCACGCCGTTGCGGTGGGCGGCGTCGATCACGGTGGGGTTCGGCGCGAGGATGAGCCCCTCGCCGGCCGAACCGCCCCAGAAGACCAGGGTGTCGACGTACTGCCAGTGCCCGAAGGCGTAGTAGCGCGGATCGAGCGAACCCTGTGAGGGGTTGTCGGAGGTCGGCGCGAACGACACCAGGGACACCACCTTGCCCTCGCCGGCCCGGGCGCCGGCGTTGGCCTTCAACGCCGGGTCGGGGACCCGGGGTTGCAGCGGCACCCGGGAGCGGTTGAAGCGGGCGTCGGGATCGGTGGCCGGATCCCAGTTCAGGAGGGTGTTCGGGTACCAGTACGAGGCGTACGGCTGGTCGCCGGTGGCGGCGACAACGTTGTCGGGCGGTGCCGACGCCGACGCGTTCGGCGGGCCGGCGAGGCCGAGCACGGCCGCGGACAGCGCGGCGGCCAGCAGCAGGGGCAGTCGTCTCATCGGAGCTCCGGTCCAGCAGAAGGGGAAGTATCGGCCGGTGGTGCCGGTGGTGCCGGTGGTGCCGGTGGTGCCGGTGGTGCCGGTGGTGCCGGTGGTGCCGGTGACGTGACGGTGCGGTGACGGACCGGGCGGCACGCCGCCGCCCGGTCCGGGAGGCTAAAGGGCTTTAGCGGACGGGTCAAGAGGTGCGGCCGCCGGTGCCGCCGTGCTCTCGCGGACCGTCAGACGCGGGGTCGGGTTCCGCACGTCCCGCGCCGAGGACGGGTCGTCGAGCAGGGCCAGGAGCGCGCCGGCGACCTGCTCGCCGAGGGCGAAGGTGTCCCGGGAGAGCGCGGTCAGCGAGGGGTGGACGATCCGGGCCAGGGCGGAGTCGTCGAAGGACACGACCGACAGCTCGCCCGGCACCGGCACGCCCATCTCCGCCGCCACGCCGAGCCCCGCCACCGCCATCACGTCGCTGTCGCAGACGATCGCCGTCGGCCGCTGGGCCCGCGGCCGGGCGAGCAGGGTGCGGGTGGCGGCCGCGCCCTCCGCGTCGCTGAAGTCGGTCGGTACGGAGACGGCCTCGGCGAGGCCGAGCCGGCGCGCCGCGTCCCGTACCGCCCGGATCCGGCGCCGGGTGTGCTGGAAGGCGGGCAACCCGGCGAGATGGGCGATCCGGCGGTGGCCGAGGGCGGCCAGGTACTCGACGATCGAGGTCATCGCCTCGCGGTCGTCGGCCCAGACGGCGGGCAGACCGCCGTGCGGCCCCGGGCCGCCGAGCACCACCGTCGGCACGCCGAGCTCCTCCAGGACGGGCACCCGCGGATCGCGCACCTGGAGGTCGACCAGGACGAAGCCGTCCACCCGGTGCTCGGAGGTCCAGCGCCGGTAGACCTCGATCTCGGCCGCCGTGTCCTCGACGACGAGGAGCTGGAGCGCGGTGGAGCGGGCCGAGAGCCCGGCCTGCAGCCCGGAGAGCAGCTGGCCGAAGAAGGGTTCCAGGCCGATGGTGCGCGCGGGCCGGGCGAGCACCAGGCCGACCGCACCGGCGCGGGCCCCGCCGAGGGCGCGGGCGGCGCTGTGCGGGCGCCAGTTCATGCGCTCGGCGACCCGCAGGATCCGGTCCCGGGTCGCCTCGCTCACGCCCGGGCGCCCGTTGAGGGCGAAGGAGACGGCGCCCTTGGAGACGCCCGCCTCCCTGGCGATGTCGGCGATGGTCGGTCTGGCCAACGGACGCCCCCTCATCTCGCGTGTCCGCGCACGCGCTCTTGACACCGGAGTCTAGCCGCGAGCATAGTCCCGCATCGCTAGAGCGGTTTAGTCAAGCAAGTCGAGCGACAAGCAAGCCGAGCAAGGTCCGCGCACCCCCCGCGACGTCCGAGCAAGGAGACACCCTCGTGCGACACATGCGACCCCTACGCAGAAGCCCGCTGGCCCGGTGGACCGCCGTGGCGGTGGCGGCCGTGACCCTCGCCGGCTGCGGCCTCGGCGGCGCCGAGGACTCCGGCGCTCCCGGCCCGGCCGCCGCCCACGGCGAGGTCAAGGGCAAGGTCTCCCTCCAGACCTGGGCCCTCAAGCCCAAGTTCACCGCCTACATGGAGAAGGTGATCTCCGGGTTCGAGAAGAAGTACCCGGGCGTCGAGGTCGAATGGCTCGACCAGCCCGGCGAGGGCTACTCCGAGAAGGTCCTCAGCCAGTCCGCCGGCGGCACCCTCCCCGACGTCGTCAACCTGCCCCCGGACTTCGCGCTGCCGCTGGTCAGGCAGAACCTGCTGCTCGACATCGCCGCGTCCGACCCCGCCGCGGCCACCGACTACGTCAAGGGCGGCCTGGACGCCTACCGCTTCCCCGGCCACGACGGCACGTACGGCTACCCCTGGTACCTCAACACGGACGTCAACTACTGGAACAGCGAGCTGTTCACCCAGTACGGCCTCGACCCGAAGAAGCCGCCGGCCTCCCTCGACGAGCTCGTCAAGGCCGCCCGTACCGTCAAGGCGAAGTCCGGCGGCCGGACGTACCTGATGAGCCGCAAGCCCAACCTCATCGACCTCGCCAACGCGGGCGTACCGATCGTGTCCGCCGACGGGAAGCACTTCACCTTCAACACCCCCGAGGCCGCCGCCGTCCTCGACACCTACCGCGCGGCCTTCAAGGAGGGCCTGCTGCCCAAGGACGTCCTCACCGAGACCTACGCGGGCAACACGAAGCTGTTCAGCTCCGGCACCGCCGCCTGGACCACCGCCGGCGCCAACTACATCACCAGCCTCGGCACCGACAACCCGAGCCTCGTGCCTAAGGTGGTCCCGTCCCCGGCCATCGGCACCCCGCCGCTGTACGTGCAGGGCCTGTCCATCCCGAAGAACACCAGGAACCCGGCCGCGGCCCTCGCCCTCGCCCGCTGGGTGACCAACGCCGAGAACCAGGCCGCCTTCGCCCACGAGACCAGCATCTTCCCCTCCACCACCGCCTCCGCCTCCGACCCGTTCTTCAGCAAGAGCGACGGCAGCAACGCCGGCGACGCCAAGGTGATCGCCTTCCGCTCGCTCGCCTCCGCCCGGGTCCTCGAACCCGTCCAGGCCAACGACGCCGTCAAGACCCTGATCAACCAGCAGATCGCCCTCGCCATCAGCGGCCAGAGCGGCTCGAAGGAAGCCCTGGACACCGCCGTCACCCGCGCCGACCAGCTGCTGAAGGACTGAAGCTCCGTGACCCACCGGCGCTGGTTCACACCCTGGCTGCTCGCCGGTCCCGCCCTGGTCTGGCTCGCCGTCTTCAACGTCTTCCCCGCGGTCAACACGGTGATCCTTTCCTTCACCAACGCCAGACCGCTCGGCGGCGGGCACTTCACCGGCCTCGCCAACTACCGACGGGCCCTGGACGACGAACAGCTGACCGACGCCCTCGTCAACAGCGTCCTCTATCTGCTCGTCTGCCTGCCGCTGCTCATCGTCCTCCCGCTGCTGCTCGCGCTGCTCGTGGAGAAGAAGCTTCCCGGCATCACCTTCTTCCGCACCGCCTTCTACACCCCGGTCGTCGCCTCGGCCGTCGTCGTCGGCCTCATCTGGGGCTGGGTCCTCGACGAGCGCGGGCTGCTCAACGGCCTGCTGCAGCAGCTCGGCCTCGCCGACCGGCCGGTCTCCTTCCTCACCGACCGCTGGCTGCTGCTCCTCAGCGCCATCGCCCTCACGGTGTGGAAGGGACTCGGCTACTACATGGTCATCTACCTGTCCGCGCTCGGGAACGTCGGCCGCGAGCTGTACGAGGCCGCCGCCGTCGACGGCGCCTCCGCGCTCCGCCGGTTCTGGCACGTCACCCTGCCCGGCGTCCGTCCCGCGACGCTGCTGATCTCCGTCCTCGTCACGGTCAACGCGCTGCGGGTCTTCTCCGAGCTGTACGTGCTGTCCAACGGCACCGGCGGACCCGGCGGGCGCGACATGTCGGTGGTCATGCTCATCCAGATGTACAGCCGCGGCTTCAGCGGGCACATCGGCTACGCCTCCGCCCTCAGCGTGCTGCTCTTCGTCCTCACCGTCGGCCCGATGGTCCTGCTGGCCCGACTCGACCGGAAGGCGGCATGACGGCATGAGTTCACCGGGCCGCGCCCCGTCCGCCGCCGAGCGGACCGTCCGCTACCTCCTCCTCGTCCTGGTCCTGCTGCTCACCATCGGCCCCTTCCTCTGGCAGCTGTCCACCTCGCTCAAGGGACCGGGCGAGGACGTCTGGTCCCGCACCCCGGGCTTCCTGCCCGAGCACCCCACCCTCGCCAACTACGCCAAGGTCGCCGACACCGTCCCGGTGTGGACGTACGCCGCCAACTCCCTGATCGTGGCGGGAATCAGCGTCCTCGGAAACGTGGTCGGGGCCACCCTCGCCGGCTTCGCCCTGGCCCGGTTGCGCTTCCGGGGCGCCCGCCTCGCGCTCGGGCTCTTCGTCGCCACCCTGGTGCTGCCGGGCGAGGTCACGATCGTCTCCCAGTACGTGACGGTCCGCAGCCTCGGCCTCACCGACACCCTCGTCGGCGTCGCCCTGCCCGGCGCCGTCGCCATGCTGAACGTGCTGCTCATGTACACCGCCTTCCGGTCGGTGCCGGCCGAACTCGACGCCGCCGCCCTGGTGGACGGCGCCAACGCCTGGCAGCGGCTCGTGCACATCGCCCTGCCCAACGTCAGGGGCATGCTGAGCGTGGTCGTGATCTTCACCTTCATCCAGGCATGGGACGACTTCCTGTGGCCGCTGATCGTGCTCAACGACCCCGGCCGCTACACGCTCACGGTGGGTCTGCAGTACCTCGACGGCACGTTCTCCGCCAACCCCCGGCAGATCGCGGCCGGCACGATGATCGCGTTCCTGCCGATCGTCGCCGTGTTCGCCGTGCTCCAGCGCTTCTTCTTCAAGGGGGTCGAGGAGGGCGCGCTCAAGGGATGACCGTCGACACCGTTCGTTCGCCGTTCGCCGCCCGCCGTCTCACGGAGGAACCGCACCGCCCATGACGACCAGCCAGCACACCACCGGTCCGCGCTTCGGCGTCAACTACACGCCCAGCCAGGGCTGGTTCCACCACTGGCTCGACTTCGACCTCGACGCCGTCCGCGCCGACCTGGACTCCGTCGCCGCCCTCGGCCTCGACCACGTCCGGGTCTTCCCGCTCTGGCCGCTCTTCCAGCCCAACCGCACCCTCATCCGGCCCCGGGCCGTCGAACAGCTCGGCCGGCTCGTCGACGCGGCCGGCGAGCGCGGCCTCGACGTCGCCGTCGACGGACTCCAGGGCCACCTCTCCAGCTTCGACTTCCTGCCCGCCTGGACCCGCACCTGGCACCGGCGCAATCTCTTCACCGACCCCGAGGTCCAGAGCGGCCAGGCCGCCTATCTACGCACCCTCGCCGCCGCCCTCGCGGACCGGCCGAACTTCCTCGGCATGACCCTCGGCAACGAGATCAACCAGTTCTCCGGCGACCCCCACCCCGACCCCGACCGCGCCACACCCGCGCAGGCCGCCGACTGGCTCGGCCGCATGCTCGCCGCGTGCGAGGAGGGCGCGCCCGGCCGGCTCCATGTGCACGCCGCCTACGACGCCGCCTGGTACCTGGACGACCACCCCTTCACCCCCGGCCACGCCGCCAGGATCGGCGCCGTCACCGCCGTCCACTCGTGGGTCTTCAACGGCACCGCCCAGCGCTACGGCCCCGACTCGGTCGCGGTCGCCCAGCACGCCGCCTATCTGATCGAGCTGTCGAAGGCGTGGGCCGACGACCCCGGCCGTCCCGTCTGGCTCCAGGAGGTCGGCGCCCCCGCCCCGCACGTGCCCGCCGCCCGCGCGGCCGAATTCACCCGGTCGACCGTCGCCGCCGCGCTCGACTGCCCCGGTCTGTGGGGTATCACGTGGTGGTGCTCCCACGACGTCGACCGCTCGCTCGCCGACTTCCCCGAACTGGAATACAGCCTGGGGCTGTTGACCAACGACCGCCGGGTCAAGCCGGCCGGCCGGGCCTTCGCGGACGCCGTCGCCGAAGCCCGTACGGCAGGGGCACCGGCGCCGCCGAGGAGCACCGCGCTCGTCGTCGACCTCCCGGAGGAGGTCACGAAGCGCTCGTCCTGCGGCCCCGGCGGCCCGCATTTCGAGGCGTTCATGCGGCTGGCCGCGGACGGGGCCCGCCCGGCCGTGGTCCTCGCGTCCCGCGCCGACGACCCCGCGTACCTCGCCGCCCGCGGCATCACCGAGCTGGTCACGCCGGACGACCTCGGCGGCCCGGCCTCCGGCCGCGGCCCCGCCACGCGCGGCTGACCCGCCCGGCGCGGCTGACCCGCCCGGCGCGGCTGACCCGCCCGGCGCGGCCCCACCCGTGCCTCGCACCTACCCCCGCCCCTCGCGCCTGCCCCCGCGCGCGGCTCACCCGCCCCCGCGCGGCTGACCCGGCCCCGCGCGGCTGACCCCGCCCCGTACCGCCCGTCCTCGCCCCGTACCGCCCGTCCTCGCCCCTGCCCCTGGGAGTGCTCCGCATGCATGACGACCGCAGCCTCGTCGAGTCCCGGCTCAAGCGGGTCCTCGACGAACGCATCCGACCCGCCGTTCACCCCGTCTCCGTGCCGCTGCGGGCCGGGATCTGGACCGCCCCCGGCGAGCCCGTCCCGGTCGCCGAGGGCCTCGCCGCGCCCCGGACCCCGATCGCCGTCGGCGACGCGTGGGGCGCGCCCTGGAGCACCAGCTGGCTGACCGTCTCCGGCACCGTGCCCGAGGAGTGGGCCGGCCGCACCGTAGAGGCGCTGATCGACCTCGGATTCGACGCCAACATGCCCGGCTTCCAGTGCGAGGGCCTGGTCTACCGCCCCGACGGCAGCCCGGTGAAGGGCCTCCACCCGCGCAACCAGTGGGTGCGGATCGCGGCCCCGGCGGCCGGCGGCGAGGAGGTGCTGCTGCACGTGGAGGCCGCGGCCAACCCGGTGATCCTCGACTACCACCCCTTCCTGCCCACCGAGCTCGGCGACAAGGACACGGCGGGCGACCGCCCGCAGTACCGGCTGGCCCGCATGGACCTGGCCGTCTTCGACGAGACGGTGTGGGAGCTCGTCGCCGACCTGGAGGTGCTCGGCGAGCTGATGGCCGAACTGCCCGTCGAGGGCGCCCGCCGCTGGGACGTCCTGCGCGCCGTGGAACGCGCCCTCGACGCGATCGACCTCCAGGACGTGAACGGCACCGCCGCCGCGGCCCGCGCCGAGCTGGCCGGCGTCCTCGCCACGCCCGCCGAGCCCTCCGCCCACCGCCTCAGCGCCGTCGGGCACGCCCACATCGACTCGGCCTGGCTCTGGCCGCTGCGCGAGACCGTCCGCAAGGTGGCCCGCACCACCGCCAACATGACCGCCCTCCTGGAGGACGAGCCCGACTTCGTCTACACGATGTCGCAGGCCCAGCAGTACGCCTGGATCAAGGAACACCGGCCCGAGGTGTACGCGCGGGTGAAGAAGGCCGTCGCCGAGGGCCGCTTCGTGCCGGCCGGCGGCATGTGGGTCGAGTCCGACACCAACATGCCCTCCTCCGAGGCGATGGCCCGTCAGTTCGTGCACGGCAAGCGCTTCTTCCTCGACGAGTTCGGCGTCGAGAACCAGGAGGCCTGGCTGCCCGACACCTTCGGCTTCGCCGGCGGCCTCCCGCAGATCATCAAGGAGGCCGGCTCGAAGTGGCTGCTCACCCAGAAGATCTCCTGGAGCCAGGTCAACTCCTTCCCGCACCACACCTTCTGGTGGGAGGGCATCGACGGCACCCGGATCTACTCCCACTTCCCGCCCATCGACACCTACAACTGCTCCATGCAGGGCAGGGAGATCGCGCACGCCGTCAGGAACTTCAAGGACAAGGGGCGGGCCAGTCACTCGCTCGCCCCGACCGGCTGGGGTGACGGAGGCGGCGGCGCCACCCGCGAGATGATCGCCAAGGCGGCGCGCATGCGCGACCTGGAGGGCTCGGCCCGGGTGCGCTGGGAACGGCCGGCCGAGTTCTTCGCGAAGGCCCAGGCCGAGTACCCGGAACCGCCGGTCTGGGTGGGCGAGTTGTACCTGGAGCTGCACCGGGCCACCCTCACCAGCCAGGCCCGCACCAAGCAGGGCAACCGGGCGAGCGAGAACCTGCTGCGCGAGGCCGAGCTGTGGTCCGCCACCGCCGCCGTGCGCACCGGACTGCCGTATCCCTACGAGGAGTTGGACCGCCTCTGGAAGACGGTGCTGCTGCACCAGTTCCACGACATCCTGCCCGGCTCGTCCATCGCCTGGGTGCACCGGGAGGCGGAGGCCACGTACGCCGCCGTCGCCGAGGAACTCGACCGGATCATCGACCGGGCCCAGCGCGCCCTCGCGGGCGACGGCGACGGCGAACTCGTCTTCAACTCCGCCCCGCACCGCCGCGGCGGCATTCCGGCCGGTGGCGCCCTGCGCGCAGACGCGCTCCCCGCCGCGCCCGGCCGCTGCACGGTCGAGCCGCGCCCCGGGGGCGGCTTCGTCCTCGACAACGGGCTGCTGCGGGTCGACGTCGACGCGCGCGGACTCGTCGTCTCCGTCGTCGACCTCGACAGCGGCCGTGAGACCGTGGCCCCCGGCGCCGCCGCCAACCTCCTCCAGCTCCACCCCGACTTCCCCAACATGTGGGACGCCTGGGACGTCGACCGCTTCTACCGCAACACCGTCACCGACCTCACGGACGTCGACGGACTGACCGTCGCCACCGACTCGGCCGAGGCCGTGAGCGTCCGCGTCACCCGCTCCTTCGGCTCCTCGCGCGCCGTGCAGACCCTCGGCCTCACCGCCGGAGCCAAGCGGCTCGACCTCGACACCGAGGTGGACTGGCACGAGACCGAGAAGTTCCTCAAGTGCGCCTTCCCGCTCGACCTGCACACCGACCGGTACGCCGCCGAGACCCAGTTCGGCCACCTGCACCGCCCCACCCACACCAACACCAGCTGGGAGGCGGCCAAGTTCGAGGCGTGCAACCACCGCTTCGTTCACTTCGAGGAGCCCGGCTGGGGCGTGGCGCTCGTCACCGCCTCGACGTACGGACACGACGTCACCCGTACCGTACGGGCAGCCGACCGCGGCACCACGACCACCGTCCGCGCCTCCCTGCTGCGCGCGCCCCGCTTCCCCGACCCGCACACCGACCAGGGCCCGCACCGCTTCCGCCACGCACTCGTCCCCGGCGCCGTGATCGGCGACGCCGTCCGCGAGGGCTACCGGATCAACCTGCCCGAGCGGCGGGTGCCCGGCTCGGCGGAGGTGGCGCCGCTGGTGGGCGTCGCCGACGAGGCCGTGGTCGTCAGCGCCCTGAAGCTCGCCGACGACGGCAGCGGCGACGTCGTGGTCCGCGTCTACGAGTCGCGCGGCGGGCGCGCCCGCACCCGCCTCACCGCCGGGTTCGCGCTGTCGGCGGCCCGGGTGTGCGACCTCCTGGAGCGGCCCCGGGACGGCGAGACCGTACGGGTCGAGGGCGACGACGTACTGATCGAGCTGCGCCCCTTCCAGCTGCTCACCCTCAGGCTCACGCGGGGGTGAACGGCTTCCGGTCATGAACGGGCGGCTCCGGCCCTGGGCAGCGGCCGGGGCCGGCCCCTACTCTTGCGCCACTGATCAGCGGCGGCGTGAAGGTGGGGACGACATGAGTGTGCTGCCGGACGGGCTCGGCGCGGCGATACGCGGCACCGCGCGGGACATCGCCGACATCGTGCGCGCCGCACCCGACACCGGACGCCCGGTGCCGCGCCTGACCTGGACCTTCGGCGAGACCGCGGCCCACCTCGGCCACGCGAACGCGCTGATGGCCGAGCTGGCCGCCGGCCGCCCCCGCCCGTACGGCGACGGCACCCCGCAGGGCATCGCGGCCGCCAACGAGGAGGCGCTGGCGGCCTTTCCCGAGCGGGCCGCCGGGCCGCTCGCCGACCTGATCCACGACCAGGCCCTCGCGTTCCTCGACGCCGTGGAGGAACGCGACCCCGAGGAGGTCGTGGAGACCCCGATGGGTTCCTACGACCCGGCCCGCCTCGGCGCGTACCTGCTCACGCACATGCTCGGCCACGGCTACGACCTCGCCCGGTCCCTCGGCCGCCCCCACATGATCGACCGCGAACGGGTCGAGCTGACGCTGCCCTTCATGACCGCCGCGATGCCCCGGGTCGCCGACCCGGCAGCCGTCGCGGGCCTCACCGCCCGCTACCGGGTACGGCTGTGGGGCGGCGCCCGGTTCGGCGTGACCGTCGCCGACGGCACGGTCACCACCACGACCGGCCCCTTCGAACGCCCCGACTGCACCGTGCTGACCGAGCCGGTCGCCTTCCTGCTCATGGCGCTCGGCCGGATCGACCCGGTCCCGGTGATGGCGACCGGCCGCGCCCTCGCCTGGGGCCGCAAGCCCTGGCTCGGGCCGCGCTTCCCGCGCCTCTTCGTGGCGCCGTGACTCAGTGGTTGTAGATGAAGTCGTACGCGAAGGCCCAGCGCTGGTTGTTGCCACCGTTGCAGCTCCACAGCTGGGCCCCGGTGCCCCACGTGCCGGTCTGCCAGCCGTTGATCTCCAGGCACCCGGCGTAGGCGTTCTTGATCTCGGCGGTGTGGTTGCCGTTGACATTGGCCCAGTGGTCGAACCACCAGAGCTGGTTGCGGCCGCCGTTGCACTGCCACTGCTGGACCCGGGTGCCGTTGTCGGTGGACGGCGGGAGGCCCGGAAGCTCCAGGCACAGGCCGGAGGACCGGTTGACGATCTGGAAGAAACCGCCGCCCATGCTGTTGAAGACCCAGGTCTGGTTGTCGCCGTCGTTGCAGCCCCACACCGTGGCCTGGGCGCCCCACTCGCCGGTGAACCCGGGCATTTCGAGGCAGGTGCCGCCGGCCACGTTCGTGACCGTCGTGTAGTTGGCGGCCGACGCGCTGGCCGGCGCGGTCGTCGCGGCCAGGCTGCCGAGCAGCAGGCCGAGCGTGCACATCGCGCGCACGAAGAAGCGCTTCACTGAAGTCCCCCTGAGGTAAGTCGCTCGCGTTCGGGTGATCTTGGCGGTGCGCTCGCATGGTATGCGCACATGTGTGCGGAATGGGGGACTCCAAGACGCGAGTTCCGGCGGAGGTCGCGGCGACGTGCCCTGGACACGTACCCGCCGCGCGGACCACGGCCCATTGTCAGTGGCTGGCCCTACGGTTCGGAACATGACGACGAAGACCTATCTGGAGCTGTCGCAGGACGGCGGCGGCGCGCACAAGTTCTACGAAGTGACGGTCGACGGCACGCTGGTGTCGGTCCGTTACGGCCGCATCGGCGCGACCGGCCAGACGCAGACCTCGGCGTTCGCCACGCCCGAGAAGGCGCGGGCGGCGGCGGAGAAGAAGATAGGGGAGAAGGTCCGCAAGGGGTACGCGCCGGCCGTCCAGGGGCAGCGCGCCGCCCGCGCGGTCACCCGCCGCACGGTGAGCTCCGCCCCCTCCACCGCCCGCGCCGTCGCACCCGTCCTGTGGCGCTTCCGCACCGGCTCCGCGGCCTTCGGCATCCACGTCGACGACGAGCGCTGCTGGGTCGGCAACCAGGCGGGCGAGGTCTTCACGCTCGGCCACGACGGCGCCGTCCACGCCCGCTTCAGTCTGCCGGACGGCGTCAAGTGCCTGGTCGCCGACGACTTCTGGATCTACGCGGGCTGCGACGACGGCCGGGTCTACGACCTGTCGGCCAAGCTGCCGTTCGCGGCGTACGAGATCGCCACCGACGTCGACATCTTCTGGCTCGACATCCACGAGGGCGTCCTCGACGTGGCCGACCGCTCGGGCCGGCTCACCGTCATCGACCACGAGGACGAACACCAGTGGTCGCGCGGCGGGCGCGGCGAGCACGCCTGGATGGTCCGCGCGGACGCCGACGGCGTCTACTACGGCGACAGCAGCGGCGTCACCGCGTACGCCCCCGACGGCGGCGGCGAGCTCTGGCACACCGGCATCGACGGTGCCGTGCTCTTCGGCTGGCAGGAGGCCGCCGCCGTGTACGCGGGGACCGCCCGCCGCCAGGTGGTCCGGCTCGCCAAGAAGGACGGCCGCACGGAGGCCGTGTACGGCTGCGACAGCCCCGTCTACTCGTGCGCGACCTCGCCCGGCGGCCGCTTCGTCTTCGCCGGGGACAACGCCTCCTCCGTCTACTGCTTCGCGGAGGACGGCACCCGGCTGTGGAAGCTGGGCACCGGCGGCGGTTCGGCGCTCTCCATGCAGTACCACGACGAGCGGCTCTACCTGGTCACCACCGACGGCTCGCTGGTGTGCGTGGACGCGAGCGAGGCCGCCATCGCCGCCGCCCAGCGGGGCACCGTGCCGGTCGCCCAGGACATCAAGCTCGCCGCCGCCCTGCCGACCTACGCCCCGGCCACGACCGTCGCCGCCGTCGACGCGGTCCGCGCCGCCCCCGCCGGCTCGATCGTCGTCGAGTGCGTCCAGGAAGGCGGCCGTACCCGCGTCCGGGTCGTGACCGAAGGCTACGAGCAGGGGTGGAACGTGCAGTTCCCGCGCGCCATCCGCGAACCCGGCACCCGCTACGTCGTCGACGCCCTGCACCCGGCGGCCGGCGGCTTCTACCGGGTCCGCGGCGACATCCGGCGGCTGCTGTGAGCGGGGCCGCGGACGGCGGCTTCGCCGCGGCCACGGGCGACGGGCCGCCGCTGCCGGAGCGCGACGCCGAGCAGCGCTCCCGCGAGGTGCGGGCCGCGTTCGAGGGACTCCTCCAGATCCGGCGCCTGACCAACCGCCCGGGCGGCTCCGGCGGCGACCCGGCGGACCGGCCCGCCGACTGGGAGCGCCACCAGCCGGTACGGGCGGTGGCCCTGGCCCTCGAGGCGGCAAAGCAACGGCCCTCGGCACTCGACGCCGACGGCGCCTGCGTGGTCACCGGCTACCGGGTCACGGCCGGCGAGCGCCCCGGCACCGCCCGCGTCGAATGGCTGGGCCCGCCCGGCTCGGGCGCCGCCCACGAGGAGGAAGCCGCCCTCACCGCCTGCGCCGCCGCCCTCGAACGCCTCGGCTGGGACGCCCTGCTCTACCGCGGCCCGCGCCGCCACCGCTTCCTGGAGGTGGAGCCGTCGGCCTGACCGGTGGGTGACGAGGGGGGCTAGTCCGAGGCCACGACCACCGTTGTTCATGGCTCCCACGCCAGGAAGGCGGACGGGGGCGGCGCTTCTCCGATCTTGCGCAGTGCGCAGGGGAGAGCGGAAGGGCGGGAGAGACGCGGAGGCGGCCGGTGTCAGGCGATCGAGGCCGAGACCACGGCCGAGACCGCGATGTTCACGGACGCCGTCACCCACACCGCCGGGTGCGGCTCCGGGTCGACCAGGGTCGCGCCCAGCTTGCCCGGGGTGACCAGGTCGACCACCAGGAACGCGACCGCCATCATCACGAGCCCGAGCAGGCCGAACGCGGCCGTGGACACCAGGCCCTTGGCGAAGTCGTCGTAGGTCGTCCAGATCGCCGTGAAGACGATGCCGCCTATCCCGAGCAGCGCCGAGCTGAGCAGGATCGCGGCGTTGCGGTTGCGGTCCTCCCAGATCTGCCGGCCCAGCTTGCCGGGCGTGAGGAGGTCGACCAGGACGATGCCGAGGATCAACAGGACGACGCCGAGGGCGCCGTAGGCCGTGGTCCGGCCGAGGCCGTTGACGATGTCGCTCATGGAATGCCGGCTCCGCAGGGAGGGGATCGCGCGCTCGCCGCGCCCGATCTCGGGGTCAAGGACCGGCAAAATGTAGCGCAGGACCGCCCGGCCGGGGCCGGGCGGTCCTGGAACGGCCGGCGCGGACGCCGGAGCCGATGGGGCTCAGAGCCCCGGCGGGATCTGCTTGGCGCGCGAGCGCACCATGAAGCCCGTCACGATCTCGATCACGCCGACCGCGACCAGCCAGATCCCGCCGAGCAGGATCAGGACGTTCGCCGACTCCAGCGGCGAGACGATCAGCACCACACCGGCCAGCGCGCTGACGACGCCGAGGAAGATCTGCCAGCCGCGGGCGGGTGCCTGCGGGTCGGAGGCCGCCGCGACCGTCTGCGTGATGCCGTGGAAGAGCCAGCCGATCCCGATCCACAGCGCGAGCAGCAGCGTCGACTGCAGGGAACCGCGGAAGCAGAACAGGCCGAGCAGGATCGACACGGCGCCGCTGATGAAGGCCATCACGCGCAGCGAGGTCATCATGTGCGTGCCGAACGCGGCGACCAGGTGCAGCACACCGCTGATCAGCAGATACAGGCCGAACACCACTCCCACCACGGTCAGCGACTGGCCCGGCCACACCAGCACGACCACGCCCAGGACCAGGGCGCCGAAGCCGGAGATCAGCAGGGCCTGCCAGGCCATCCCGGCCAGCACGCCCAGCGGTCCGGGTGGCAGGTCCGGCGAGGGCCGGTCGTACGGCTCACGTGCGTGGGTCTCGGTCATGGCGGATCTCCTCGTGGAACGGCGCGCCCTCCGATCGGTCCCCGCCCTCGTCGGGCCGTCACCGGCGCTCTCACTAAAGCAACACCCGACGAACGCCGCAAAAGATGACCTGTATGGACGTACAACGCGAAGGGTTCGGCCGTCGTGCGGCGCAGAGTGGAGAACGCCCCGTGCCGGACGCGCACCCGCCGCGCCCCGCGCCGCCCCACCGCACCCACCGGGAGACCTCATGACCGCTCTCAACCGCCGCGACCTCGGCCTGCTCGCCCTGCGCGTCGGCACCGGCGCCGTCCTCGCCGCGCACGGCGCCCAGAAGCTGCTCGGCTGGTTCGGCGGCGGCGGCATCGAGGGCACCACCAAGGCCATGGAAGCCATGGGCTATTCGCCCGGCCGGGAGAGCGCCGTCGCCGCCGGCCTCGGCGAGGCCGGCGGTGGCGTCCTGCTCGCCCTCGGCCTCGCCACCCCGGCGGCCGGCGCCGCCGCCCCCGGCG
>NZ_JBSGBF010000126.1:0-20123 GCF_053601115.1 Streptomyces sp. NPDC004788 | reverse complement strand
GCGCGCCCCTGTCGCACCGTACGGATCAGCCCCGGGTCGGGCCTGAGGCAGGCCCGACCCGGGGTTCGATCAGGCCCGGGTCAGCGTCTGAGGCAAGCCCGGGCCGGGGTTCGATCAGACCCGGGGCAGGGTCTGATCAGGGGCTTGATCAGACCTGAATCAGGCCTTGATCAGGCAGAAGGGGTGACCGGCCGGGTCGGCGTAGATGCGCCAGGGCCGGTCCTCTCCCGCCGCCTCGTCGAGCCGCCAGGCGCCGAGCGCGAGCACCGCCTCGTGCGCGGCGGCCAGGTCCTCGACCCGCACGTCGATGTGGAACTGCTGCTCCGGCGCGCCCCACACCGCCGGGCGGTGGTCGGCCACGCCCTGGAACGCGAGCACCGGGGCGGCCCCGGACGCGGGGTGCAGGGTGGCCCAGGCGTCGCCGACGGCCCACCGGGGGTCGGGACGGTTGATCTCGCCGCCCAGCAACCGCTGGTAGAAGCCGGCGAGTTCCAGCACGTCGGGGCAGTCCAGGACGACGCACTGCAGGGTGCCGATCGGGGTGGGACGAGTGGTGCCGGGGGATGTCATGCCCCCACTTTGCCGCTCCTTGGTCACGGGTTGGTATCCGTACAGGTACTCAGCCGTCCCAGCCGTCCCGTCCGTCCGGTCCGTCCCGGCAGCACCCGTCACCCGGCCCGGGTGTCGAGTGCCTCGGCGAGGGCACGGCGGCAGAGCGCGTCCGCGTGCCGGGTGGTCTCGGGCAGGCGGTAGCGGGGGCTCAGGTGCAAGGTGTGCGCGCAGGCCCGGTCCAGGGACACGCGGTGCCCGACGGAGACGAAGACCGGCTTGACCCCGGCCCGGGTGCGCAGGGACCGCCCGACGGTCTCGCCCTCGGCTACGAGCGCGCTGAACTCGCCCCGCTCCGGCCCGGGTTGCCTGTAGGTGAAGGTGAACGGGTTCTTGGCGACTCCGATCGACGGCAGCCCGGTGAGCACCCCGAGATGGCTCGCGAGCCCGAAGCGACGCGGGTGCGCGACCCCGTACCCGTCGCACACGAGCAGCCCCGGATCGGCGCCGAGCCGCCCTAGCGCGGCCAGCACCGTGGGAATCTCCCGGAACGCCAACAGCCCGGGCACATAGGGAAACGACACCCGTCCGACGGCCGTCGTCTCCTCCACGACCTCCAGGGTCCTCCCGTCGAGCACGACGGCCGCGGCGGCGACGAGATCCCGTTCGTCGTCGTACGCGACGTCGACCCCGGTCACGTTCCCCTCACCGGCCCGGGGCCCTTCCTCGTCCAGCACGAGCCGCTGCCGCAACTCCTCCTGCACGGCAAGGGCCGCGTCCTCGTCGGCGGGCCACCCGGCGGGAATCTCGATGATCGTCATGGTGAGGACCCTATGACGCGGCGTTCCGGGACGAGTTGCCCGCCTGACGCCTCAGTCCAGAACCATCCGGGCGACGCGGCCCTTCTCGCCGGAGGCCCAGCAGGCGCCGTCGGCGGTGCAGGTGACCGTGTCGTACG
The DNA here is from genome assembly GCF_053601115.1 of Streptomyces sp. NPDC004788. Lineage (NCBI taxonomy): Bacteria > Bacillati > Actinomycetota > Actinomycetes > Kitasatosporales > Streptomycetaceae > Streptomyces > Streptomyces sp. NPDC004788. The sequence continues at coordinate 18,616 of NZ_JBSGBF010000126.1, read as the reverse complement.
AGCCGGGGTCCACCGTGCGCCAGGTGCGGCCGCCGTCGGTGGTGAGGTCGGTGCCGGTGGGGCCGACCGCGAGGGCGGTGGACCTCGTGTGCGGGAGCCAGGCGACGCCCGAGCGGTAGGCGGGCGGCGGGGTGGCGGACGCGGTCCAGGTCCGGCCGGCGTCGCCGGTGACGGCGGCGGCCCGCGGCGAGGGCTGGTCCTTGCGGTAGTCGCCGCCGACCGCGATGCCATGCCGGCGGTCACGGAAGGCGAGCCCGAAGACGCCCTTGGCGCCCTCGCCCGCCGGGATCGTGGTCTCGGTCGCGGTCCAGGTCAGCCCCCGGTCCGCCGAGTGCAGCACCCGTCCGGTGGCCCCGCCGCCCGTCGCCAGCCACACGTCGCGCGGCCCGGCCGACACCAGACACTGGCCGCTCGCCGCGAAGCCGGCCTCGCCGGGCTGCGCGGCCGGCATGCCGTCGCCGGGCAGGACCTGCCAGGAGCGGCCGCCGTCGCGGGTGGAGAGGATGCGGTACCTGCCGTCCACCGGGTCGCTCATGGCGAGCCCGTGCCGCTGGTCGAAGAAGGTCATGCAGTCGTAGAAGGCCCGCGGGTCGGTGTTGCGGAAGGACTCCGTCCAGGTCGCCCCGCCGTCCTCCGTCCGGAAGACCCGCGACGCCTCGCCCTCGCCGATCGCCAGGACCACGGCCCGCCGGGCGTCGAACGCCTCCACGTCGCGGAACTCCAGCTCCCCGGCCCCGGCCGGAGAGACGTTTCGCCAGCTCTTCCCGCCGTCGGTGGTCCGCAGCACCGTTCCCTTGGACCCGGCCGCCCAGGCGACCGACCGGTTCACCGCGGCCAGGCCCCGGAAGCGCACGTCCGTCCCGGTCCCGGTCAGCCGCCACTCCCCCGGCGCCCCCTTCGCCTCCGTCCGCTCCCCCGGCGTCCGCTCGTGCGCGGCGGCCGGGCCGGTCAGGGTCATGGCGAGCGCCGCCCCCGCCAGTCCCGCGGCCGCTCCCGCGGACATCATTCGTCTCGTCTTCCCCATGGACGTCATGGCGCCGGAAGCTAGCCCACGAGGGTGATCCCGTCCAGAGTGCGTGCCGGCCGCGCCGTTCCTAGGCTGGTTCCCATGACGGACCGCACGACCGAGCCCGTCCCGGGTGAGAAGCCGAAGCTCAAGGAGTACGACGGCGAGGGCATCACCGTCACCTTCGAGCCGCGCCGCTGTCTGCACGCCGCCGAATGCGTCCGCGGCCTGCCGGGCGTCTTCGACCTGGAGCAGCGCCCCTGGGTGCGGCCCGACCAGGCCGACCCCGCGTCGGTCGCCGAGGTGGTCCGCCGCTGCCCGTCCGGCGCGCTCCAGTACCGCCCGGCCGAGGTCTCCGCGGAGCCCGACGAGACCGGGGACGTGCCCACCACCGTGCGCCGGATGCCCGACGGACGGCTCGTGATGCGCGGCGACCTCCTCGTTCAGGCCGGCGGGGAGGCGGGCGAGCGGCACGAGACGCGGGCGGTGCTGTGCGGCTGCGGGTCCTCCGGCAACCAGCCGTACTGCGACCACTCGGGCCCCTGCGCGGGCGGCGACTTCGACCGGGCCGAGACCCGCTGACCCGCCTCGCCCCGCCCCGCTGACTGGCCTCGCCGACCGGCGTCGACGGGCTCCACCGCCGCGCGGTGACACAGCTCACGTACCCCTCCGGTGCACGAACCGGCCCCGCGGTTCGTCTCTCCCTGTGTCAGGGAGACGCAGGAGAACGCAGCCGCGCGACAGGAGGCCTTGCCCCATGCCCACCGTGATCGAGCAGGCCGTGCAGGCCCGTCTGGTGGCGTCCGCGCCCCGCATGGAGTCGGTCGCCGCCACCCTTCGGTACGACCGCGAGGACCCGTACGCCGTGAGCATGGCGTTCCCGCCGCCGGCCACCCTGGAGGGGGTCGAGGTGTCCTGGGCCTTCGCGCGCGAGCTGCTCGCGGAGGGCGTGGAGGGCCCGGCGGGCGTCGGGGACGTCCGGCTGCGGCCGTACGGGTACGACCGCACGGTGGTCGAGTTCCACGCGCCCGAGGGCGTGGCCATGGTGCACGTCCGGACCTCCGAGCTGCGCAGTTTCCTGGAGCGCTCGCAGCATCTGGTGCCGCGCGGCCGCGAGAACCAGTACCTGGACTGGGACGGGAACCTCGCGCAGCTGCTCGAAGAGCACCCCTAGCCCGTAAGGCCCTGAGGCCCCTGAAGCCCTGAGCTCCTCGGAGAGAGGCCCCCGGAGAGAGGCCCCTGGAAAGGGGCTCGCAGTAAATCGTTTGCGGCTCCTTCTCCCCGCTCCGTAACGTTCTCCGTGGCCCTGTTGTCGCCCGATCGGAGAAGGCCGTTGCTCGTCTGAGGTTCGAGACACCGTGCCGCGCGTGCCGCCCCGCCGCCGCGTGTGCCGTCCTCGACCTCGGCGTACGAGCGCCGCTCCGATCCGCAGCCGCCCCGGGTTGATCCCCTCGGCCGCTCCGCTTCAGGACTGCCGCCCGCGTCCCGGTGTCTCACGCGTTGCCCTGTTCCACGCTTCGCAACCGGGAGGCCCCTATGGCGACTCGCCCCACTTTCATCACCTGCACGAACCTCTCCTTCTCCTGGCCGGACGGCACCGCCGTCCTGGACGACTTCCGGCTGGCCGTCGGCCCCGGCCGGACCGGTCTCGTCGGTCTGAACGGCTCCGGGAAGTCGACCCTGCTCAAGCTGATCGCCGGCGAGCTCACCCCGGCCGAAGGCTCGGTCCGGGTCGCCGGTGAACTCGGCTATCTCCCGCAGAACCTGGTGCTGCACACCGGCCTGCCGGTCGACCGGGTCCTCGGCATCGAGGCGACGCGGGCGGCGCTGCACGCCATCGAGTCCGGCGACGCCTCGGAGGAGCACTTCGCGGCCGTCGGCGACGACTGGGACGTGGAGGAGCGGGCGCTCGCCGTGCTCGACCAGCTCGGGCTCGGGCACATCGGCCTGGACCGCACGATCGGCGAGATCTCCGGCGGCGAGTCCGTGCTGCTGCGGCTCGCCGCGCTGCTGCTCGCCCGGCCGGACGTGCTGCTGCTCGACGAGCCGACGAACAACCTCGACCTGGTCGCCCGGCGACGGCTGTACGAGGCGGTGGACGCCTGGTCGGGAGTGCTCGTCGTGGTGAGCCACGACCGTGAACTCCTGGAGCGCGTCGACCAGATCGCCGATCTGCGGGACGGTGAGGTCGCCTGGTACGGCGGCGCGTGGTCGGACTACCAGGAGGCGCTCGCGGCCGAACAGGAGGCGGCCGAGCGGATGGTGCGGGTCGCCGAGGCCGACGTACAGCGCCAGAAGCGCGAACTCGTGGACGCCCAGGTGAAGTTGGCGCGGCGCAAGCGCTACGGGCAGAAGAGCTACGAGAACAAGGTCGTGCCGAGGATCGTGGCCAACAACCGCAAGGCCGCCGCCGAGGTGTCGTCGGCCAAGCACCGCGCGCTGCACGTCGACCGGCTGGCCGAGGCGCGGTCGCGGCTCGACGCGGCGGTGGAGGCGGTGCGGGACGACGACGAGATCCGCATCGAGCTGCCGCGCACGGTGGTCCATCCGGGGCGGGGCGTGCTGCTCCTCCGCGACCTGGAGCTGCCGTACGGGGGGCGGGTCGGCGGGGAGTTCGAGCTGCGGGGCCCGGAGCGGGTGGCGCTGGTCGGCCGGAACGGGGCCGGGAAGACGACGCTGCTGCGGACGATCGCGGGTGAACTGGCGCCGGTGGCGGGCGAGTCGGCAGTGCGGGTTCCGCTGCGCTTCCTGCCGCAGCGGCTCGACGTCCTCGACGACGAGCTGAGCGTGGTGCAGAACGTGGCGCGGTTCGCGCCGGCGGCGACGGCCAACGAGATCCGGGCGCGCCTTGCCCGGTTCCTGTTCCGGGGCGCCCGCGCCGACCGGCCGGCGGGAACGCTGTCGGGCGGCGAGCGCTTCCGCGCGACGCTCGCCGCGCTGCTGCTCGCCGAGCCTGCGCCGCAGCTGCTGATGCTCGACGAGCCGACGAACAACCTGGACATGGCGTCGGTGCGGAGCCTGACGGCCGCGCTCGACGCGTTCGAGGGCGCACTGATCGTGGCGAGCCACGACGTGCCGTTCCTGGAGTCGCTCGGGATCACCCGCTGGGTGCGGCTCGACGGGGAGCTGCGGCCGACGACGGCCGAGGCGGTGCGGACCGGTGACTTCACGGCGGACGAGCCGGCGTCAGTAACGGCGGACGAGCCGGCACCGGAGACGGCGGAGGAAACGGCGTCGGTGACGGCGGAGGAAACGGCGTCGGTGACGGCTAAGGGGGTGACGGAGGGGACGACAACGGTGAACTGAAACACGGGACTCCGCGTCGTCACAGCAGGTCAACCACGGGGCGACAGGGGGTGAGCCGGGTCTCTCCCAGCGGGACGGGCTTGGCCACCCCCTTATCCGGCCCTTAACCTACGGTCTCGTAACCTACGTAGACGTAGGTAGTTCCGTATGCCCTTCTCCGTCCCCAGGAGTTCCCGTGACGCTCACCTCCCCCCACCTCTCCAGTTCCGCCGGGTGGACCGACGCACGACTCCTGTACGCCCTGGAGGAGGTCGTCGAGAAGGAGCTCAACCGGCACCTGAAGGTCACCAAGGACTGGATGCCGCACGAGTACGTGCCGTGGTCGGACGCCCGCAACTTCCCCGGCTTCTTCGAGGACGGCGAGGCGTGGGACCGCTCCCAGTCCAAGGTCACCGACATCGGCCGGGTCGCGCTCGTGGTGAACCTGCTCACCGAGGACAACCTGCCCAGTTACCACCACGAGATCGCCAGCCTCTTCGGCCGCGACGGCGCCTGGGGCACCTGGGTGCACCGCTGGACCGCCGAGGAGGGCCGTCACGGCATCGTGATGCGTGACTACCTGCTGGCCTCGCGCGCGGTCGACCCGGACGAGCTGGAACGTTTCCGCATGGCACACATGAGCGAGGGGTTCGAGTCGGACAACCGGCACTCGATGCTTCACTCGGTCGCGTACGTCGCCTTCCAGGAGCTCGCCACCCGCATCTCGCACCGCAACACCGGACACCAGTCCGGCGACCCGGTCTGCGACCGCATGCTCGCCCGCATCGCGCTCGACGAGAACCTGCACATGATCTTCTACCGCAACCTGCTGGGCGCGGCCTTCGAGATCGCCCCCGACCTCACGATGCAGGCGGTGCGGGACGTCGTCGTCAACTTCCGGATGCCCGGCCACGGCATGCCCGGCTTCGAGCGCGCGGCGGCCCAGATGGCGATCGGCGAGATCTACAACCTGCGCATCCACCACGACGACGTGCTCCAGCCGGTGCTGCGCTTCCTCAAGGTCCTCCAGATCGACGGGCTCGGCCCGGAGGGTCTGCAGGCCCAGGAGGAGCTGGGGCTCTACATGGACGGCCTGGACGGCGAGGCGAGCAAGTTCGACGAGCGTCTCGCGGCGCGCAAGGCGCGGATGGCGTCCCGCGCGGCGGGCTGACCGTACGACGAGCAGCGGGCCGGGCGTACATAGAAGCAGAAGCGGCGAGCCCGGATGACGGGCTCCCGGGCGCAGGGCGACGGGCCCGCGGGCCGGGCCCGTCAGCCGCGGCGGCGCTTGAGCCGGATGCGCTCCTTCTCGGAGAGCCCGCCCCACACCCCGAACCGCTCGTCGTGCGCGAGCGCGTACTCCAGGCACGCCACCCGGCCCTCGCAGGCCCCGCACAGCAGCTTCGCCTCGCGGGTCGAGGAGCCGGGCGCCGGGAAGAAGAACTCCGGGCCCGCCTGGGCGCACAGCGCGTTCTCCTGCCAGGAGAGGTCGGGGGCCATGAGGGTCGTCGGGGCGGAGGGCATCGTGTCGGTCTGCATGGCAGCAGCCTGTCCCGTAGCCCTAAACGCGCCATCAACGTCCGATCAACGCGGCGCGCCGAGCACCTGCCGTAGCGTTTCGGCCACCGTCCGTCCTCCTCTCCCTCCCCCCGGGAACGCATGAACGCCGTGTTGCCGGTCCCGCTCACCGGCCCGTCCGGCTCCCGTCATATGGGAGCGTGGTGGCCGATCGCCGAGACCGCGACGATCAGCGAGGGGGAGCCACCCGCATGACCACCGAAGCCGACGTCGACACCGGTACCGGTACCGGAGCCCGTACCACGGCCGCGCCGGCGGGGGCCCAGGCCGTCCGCCGGGCGCTCGACGTCCTGCACTGCTTCCACGACAACGGGCCGGACCTCAGCGCCTCGGACCTCGCCCGCCGGCTCGGGCTTTCGACGTCGACCGCGCACCGCCTGGCCCGGACGCTGCTCTCGGCCGGCTTCCTGGAGCAGGACCCGCGCACCGCCCGCTACCGGCTCGGTCCGGCCGTGACCGAGCTCGGCCGCCTCTCGTACCACCAGCGCGGACTGCACCTGGCCGCGCCCGAACTGGGCGATCTGGCCGCGCGGACCGGCGCCGGCGTCGATCTGGCGCTGCGCAGCGGCCCGTACGCGGTGATCGTCGCGGGCGGCCCGGTCACCCCGAGAACGGGGCTGCGGCGACCGCTGCGCTCGACGGCCCCGGGCAGGGTGCTGCTCGCCTGGCCGGGTGGCACGGAACCGGACGAGGAGTCGGTACGGGTACGGGAGCGTGGCTACGTCCTGGACGACGGCGAGCCGGGGCTCGGCGTCCGTACGGTCGCGGTGCCCGTCCTGGACCGGGCCGGGCAGGCACGGTTCGCGCTCGCGGTGCGGGCGGCGCCGTCGGTGCTCACCGATGCCCGGCTCGACTGGTTCCTGGCCCAGGCGTGGAGCTGCGCGCGGGCCCTGGAGGTGCTGCTGCTCCCGCCCGGCGAACGGCGGATCGCGGAGCCGTGACGCGGGGCCGGGGCCCGGACGTGCGACGCGGGCTGTTCCCGCGGGCCGTGGCCCGGACGACGCGTCCGCTGCTCCTCCTTCGCTCCTCCTCCTTCGCTGCTCCTTCTTCGCTCCTCCTCCTTCGCTACTCCTTCTTCGCCCGGCTCGGCTGCACCCGCTTCGGCTCGCCCGGCATCTTCGGGTACTCCGGCGGATAGGGCAGGTCGCCCAGGCCGTGCTCGGCCTCGTCCCGCCGCGCCAGCTCCAGCAGGGACTCCAGGCTGAACCGTTCGGCGTCCATGTCGGCGTGCACGTCGCCGAGTTCGGCGTACCGAGCCGGCATCGTACGGATGTCGAAGTCGCGCGGGACGGCGTCGTCGATCTCCTCCCAGCGCAGCGGCGCGGAGACCGGGGCGTGCGGGCGGGGGCGTACGGAGTAGGCGGAGGCGATGGTGCGGTCGCGGGCGGTCTGGTTGTAGTCGAGGAAGATCCGCTCGCCGCGCTCCTCCTTCCACCACCTGATGGTGACCCGCTCCGGCATCCGCCGCTCCAGCTCCCGGCCGCAGGCGATGGCGGCCCGCCTGACCTGCGTGAACGTCCACTTGGGCAGAATCGGCACGAAGACGTGCAGGCCGCGCCCGCCGGAGGTCTTCGGCCAGCCGCGCAGCCCGTGCTCGTCGAGGACCGCGCGCAGCTCGTGGGCGGCGCGGACGGCGTCGGCGTAGTCGGTGCCGGGTTGGGGGTCGAGGTCCAGGCGCAGCTCGTCGGGGTGGTCGGTGTCCTCGCGCCGTACCGGCCAGGGGTGGAAGGTGACCGCGCCCAGATTGGCCGCCCACAGCACCGCGGCCGGCTCGGTGGGGCACATCTCGTCGGCGGACCGGCCACTGGGGAAGGTGATGTGGGCCGTCGGGATCCAGTCCGGCAGGTACTTGGGGGCGCGCTTCTGGAAGAAGGACTCGCCCGTCACTCCGTCGGGGTAGCGCTCCAGGGTGGTGGGCCGGTCGCGCAGCGCGCGGGTGATGCCGTCGCCGACGGCCAGGTAGTAGTCGACCATGTCGAGCTTGGTGTAGCCGGGCTCCGGGAAGTACACCTTGTCCGGGTTGGAGACACGTACGGTCCGGTCGCCGACCTGGAGCTCCACCGCTGCCGCCTTGCCTGCCATGGCGGTCAGCCTAGGCCGACCGCCCATACCGCGCATATCGGGGCACAGTGGGTGAATCCTTCCTAGAATCGCCGCATGGACCTGCCGGTGATGCCGCCCGTCAAGCCGATGCTGGCGAAGGCCGTCAAGAAGATCCCGCCGGGGATGCAGTACGAGGCCAAGTGGGACGGCTTCCGCGCGATCGTGCACCGCGACGGCCCGGAACTCTTCATCGGCAGCCGCACCGGCAAGCCGCTGACCCGCTACTTCCCCGAGCTCGCCGAGGCCCTGCTCGCGCGGCTGCCCGAACGCTGTGTCGTCGACGGCGAGATCGTCATCGAGCACGACGGCCGGCTCGACTTCGACCGGCTCACCGAGCGGATCCACCCGGCCGAGTCGCGGGTGCGGATGCTGGCGGAGAAGACCCCGTCCCGGTTCATCGCCTTCGACCTGCTCGCCCTCGACGACGAGGCCCTCCTCGACACCCCGCTCACCGAGCGACGGGCCGCCCTGGAGCGTGCGCTCGCCGGGGTGGACGCCCCCGTCCACCTCGCGCCCGCCACCACCGACGCGGCGCTCGCCGCGCGCTGGTTCGAGCAGTACGAGGGCGCGGGCCTGGACGGCGTGATCGCCAAGCCGCTCGATCTGCCGTACCGGCCGGACGAACGCCTGATGTTCAAGATCAAGCACGAGCGCACGGCCGATGTCGTCGTGGCCGGATATCGCTTCCACAAGAGCGGGCCGGTGGTCGGCTCGCTGCTGCTCGGCCTGTACGACGACGGGGGCACCCTCCAGCACGTCGGCGTGTGCGCGGCGTTCACCGCCAAGCGGCGGGCCGAGCTGGTCGAGGAGCTGGAGCCGCTGCGCATGGACCCGCCGGACGGGCACCCGTGGGCGGCCTGGACCGACGAGTCGGCGCACGAGTCGTCCCGGCTTCCGGGCGCGCCGAGCCGCTGGTCGGGGAAGAAGGACCTGTCGTGGGTGGCGCTGCGCCCGGAGCGGGTCTGCGAGGTCGGGTACGACCACATGGAGGGCGACCGCTTCCGGCACACGGCCCAGTTCAAGCGCTGGCGCCCGGACCGCACGCCGGCGTCCTGCGGCTACGGGCAGTTGGAGGAACCCGTCTCGTACGACCTCGGCGAGGTCCTCTCGTAGCACCACTCACGGAACCGCTCGTGGCACCGCTCGCGGAGCCGCTCGTAGATCCACTCCGCGATGAGGCGGTTGGCGGCGGGCGTGAGATGCCCCACACCGGATGCGGCGACAACGACCTTTTCTCGCCTTGCTGTTCGATGAACTGACGAGCGATCCGACAGGCGTACCCGTGCGCACCTGCGGGAACGCGCGGGGCGTCCACGATGCGGTCCGTACGGCTCGCCGAAGGGGACGTGCGGCTGTTGCCCGGCGGTGACAGGGGCGTCGTCGAACCGGCACCGGGATCCGGTACGTATGGAAGGAGCATGGCAGGGAGAAACCCTCCCGCCGCCCCACGACCCCCACAAGGACCGACCGTGATCGCCTCGCCCTCGCCCCTCGTCCCCGTGCCGATCCCCGACCGTGTCGCCGCGCTGATCGGGGCCTGCCTGCCGCTGCACGTGCTCCAGGCCGAGGTCGACGCCGACTGCGCGGCGCGCGAGGTGTACCGCTTCCGCGGGCCGCTGTGCGCGGAGGACCGGGCCGACCGCGAGCACGCCCTCGCCGCGCTCGCCCGCGCCAACAAGATCCTCGCCAAGCACCACCCGAAGCTGCCGGTGCGCCCGGGGATGTGACCCTCCGACGGTGGCCGCGGTCGTTTTCGGCCTTGATCCGTACCTCCGCACCGGTTCGGGTGTACTCCGCATGCGGGACAAGGCCGCCGGTGTGACTCTGCCAGAGTGACGACCACCAGCGAAGCAGCGCCCGCACCCCCGGCCGCCGAGCCCCCGGTGCTCGACAGCCGCCGCCGCAACATCGTCTTCGGCACGATCATGCTCGGCGTGCTCCTGGCCGCGCTCGACCAGACCATCGTGGGCACCGCCCTTCCCACGATCGTCTCGGACCTGGGCGGCGCCGCGCACATGTCGTGGGTGGTCACCGCGTACCTGCTCGCGGAGACGGTCGCGACGGTCCTGGTCGGCAAGTTCGGCGACCTGTTCGGGCGCAAGGTGATCTTCCAGATCTCCGCGATCGTCTTCATCACCGGCTCGTTCCTGTGCGGTCTCGCCACCAACATGACGCTGCTGATCATCTGGCGCGGCCTCCAGGGCATCGGCGCCGGCGGTCTCATGGTCACCTCGATGGCGCTGATCGCCGACGTCATCCCGCTGCGCGAACGCGGCAAGTACCAGGGCGCGATCGGCGCCGTGTTCGGCGTCTCGACGGTCATCGGACCGCTGCTCGGCGGCCTGTTCACCGACCATCTGACCTGGCGCTGGGCGTTCTACGTGAACGTCCCCATCGCGATCCTCGTCGTCATCGCCGCCGCCCGCTCCATCCCCTCCGTACGCTCCGCGAGCCGCCCCGTCATCGACTACCTGGGCATCGCCCTCGTCGCGGTCGGCTCCAGTGCCCTGATCCTGGCCACGAGTTGGGGCGGCAACGAGTACGCGTGGGGCTCGGGCGTCATCATCGGTCTCTTCGCCGGCGGGCTCGTCGCCCTCGGGCTGTTCTGCTGGGTGGAGACCCGGGCGGTCGAACCGATGCTCCCGATGCGGCTGTTCCGCAACCCGGTCTTCACCGTCTGCTCGGTGCTCAGCTTCATCGTCGGCTTCGCGATGCTCGGCGCGATGACCTTCCTGCCGACGTACCTCCAGTACGTCGACGGGGACTCGGCCACCATCTCCGGCATCCGCACCCTGCCGATGGTCGTCGGCCTGCTCATCGCCTCCGTCTTCAGCGGCAACGTGGTCAGCAAGACCGGCCAGTACCGGATCTTCCCGATCGTCGGCACGCTGGTGATGGGGCTCGGGCTCTATCTGCTCTCCCTGCTCGAACCGAGCACCGGCACCTGGCTGGCCTCGCTCTACATGTTCGTGCTCGGCGTCGGCATCGGCCTGTGCATGCAGGTCCTCACCATCGCCGTGCAGAACACCGTCGACTACGCGGACCTGGGCACCGCCACCTCGGGCGTCACCTTCTTCCGCACGCTCGGCAGCTCCTTCGGCACCGCCGTCTTCGGCACCATCTACACCAACTCCCTCAAGCCCAACCTGACCGAGGGCATCGCCCGCGCCTCCGCGATCGCCGCCCGCCTCGGCCTGCCGCCGGCGGGCGTGGCGCGGGCCGCGCAGAGCCCGGCCGGTCTGCACCGGCTGCCCGACCCGGTGGCGGCGCCGATCGTGCAGGCGTACTCGGACACCCTGCAGACCGTCTTCCTGTGGACCGTGCCGGTGGCCGGCGTCGGCTTCGTGGTGTCGCTCTTCCTCAAACAGGTCGCGCTCCGCGACACCGTCCGCTCCTCCTCCACCGACATGGGCGAGGGCTTCGCCTCCCCCACCACCACCGGCGACTCGGCCAAGCTGCTCGAACTGGCCGTCGGCCGGATCATCCGGCGCACCGACTACGACACCGCGCGGCGCATCGTCGACGCCTCCGACACCCGGCTCGACATCGCCGGCGCGTGGGCCGTCATGCAGGTCGAGCTGTTCACCCGCACCGTCGGCCACGCCAGCCTGGGCCTGATCTCGACCGGCCGCCGGGTGCCGCCCGAGGTGCTGCTGCCGGTCTTCGACCGGATGGTCGACGAGGGCTTCCTGACCCGGCACGGCAATCTGCTGTCCCACACCCCGGCGGGCAAGCGCGAGGCCGACGTCATCACCAAGGCGTGGGGCGACTGGCTCTCCGACCGCATCGAGCAGGAGCGCGGCCGCCCGAGCGGCCCGGAGCTGCGGGCGGCGACGGACGCCATCGCGAAGAAGCTGATCGCGGAGGACCTGGCGCAGGGGCTGCCGCGGGAGGGGCGGGAGGTGGTGGGCGCGGCGGCGCGGTGATGCGATCCGATGTCCAGGATTTTGGATCCGTGATCCAGGATTTTGGATCCGTGATCCAGGATTTTGGATCCGGGATCCGGGATCCGGGATCCCCACGACGCCCCGGACTCAGTCCAGGAAGTCCCCGTCCACGTACACCCACGCCCCCTCGTGCCGTGCGAACCGGCTCCGCTCGTGCAGCTCGCCCGGCTTCCCGCCGTGGGTGAAGCGGGCCCGGAAGGTCACCGTCCCCTGCTGGTGGAAGGCCGTGCCGTCGCCGGTCTCCTCGATCTCCAGGCCGGTCCACCGCATCGCCGGGTCGAAGTCGACGTCCCCGGGCCGCGTCTGCGGCGCCCAGGTGCGCAGCAGGTACGCCTCGTCGCGGACGACGAAGGCGCTGTAGCGCGAGCGCATCAGCAGCTCGGCCGTCGGGGCGGTGGCGGGGCCGGTGTGGAAGCGGCCGCAGCACGCGGCGTAGGCGGCGTCGAGGCCGCAGGGGCACGGGGACTCGGCGGTCACGGCCGGCGCGGCTGCGGGGCGGGCCGTACGGGCGGGGCGGGTCTTGCGTCGGGACATGCGCTCATTGTCGCGCGCCGCCGGCCGCCCGCCCCGCCAGGTGCCGGGTCGGAAGGTCAGCGCGGGTCGCGCCACATCGACCAGAGGACGGGGCCGCCGCCGGGGAGCTCGAACTCCTCGCGGACGGTGAAGCCGAAGTGCTCGTAGACCGGGAGGTTGGCGGCCTTCGAGGACTCCAGATAGACCGGCAGGCCCGTCGCGTCGGCCTTGGCGAGGCCCGAGCGCAGCAGCGCGGCGCCCTGGCCGGTGCCCTGGGCGGCGGGGTCGGCGCCGATGAGGGCCAGGGACCAGTGCGGCTCCTGCGGGGTGTGCCGGGCGGCCGTCTCGACGGCCTCGCGGAACAGTCCGGCGCGGTCGCCCAGGATGCCGAGCAGCTCCTGGATGGTCCCGGCGTCGGGCACGGCCTTCTCCTGGGCGTCGGCCGGCACCCAGAAGGCGGCCGCGTCGGCCGTGCGCTCGCAGACGCCGTTGACGGCGTACTGCCGGGTGAAGATCGTGGAGAAGTAACGCCCCAGTGTCGCCTCGCGGGTGGCGTCATCGGGGAAGAACCAGCGCATCATCGGGTCGTCGTCGAAGGCCCGGGCCAGCGCGCCGCTGATCGCCGGGGCATCGTCGAGCACTGCCGTTAAGGGCATGTTCGTTGTCACCATACGGGCATTCTGCCCACAAACGATCTTGACCGGTCAGCCGGGGTCCCTGAGCGGGAGCACGGCGGCGTTGTCAGTCCGCTGACGTATTCTTCCCGCCTCCACACCGACCGCAAGGACCAGGACAATTGACTGAGCTTTCCGCCTTCCCGCTGCCCTTCGAGTCGACCCGCTCCATACGGCTCGCGCCGCCCCGGACACTGCGGGAACTCGAGATGATGCAGTGCAGCGCGCACATCCGGGAGAAGTCCGGCTGGTACGACAAGATGAACGATCCCGAGATCGTCGCCCGATGGACGCGTGAAGCGGTCGCCCAGGGTCTCACCGAGGCTCAGGTCCGTTACGTGCTCGACGAACTGCGGCACTACGCCACGCTGCGGGATGAGCGCACCGGCATCGAGGTGTCCGGCGTCGACGGGGTGTGGCAGTCGGACACTCTGGTCGACGACGGGCTCAGGTCGCGGCTGCGCGAGGCGGTCCGGGTCCTGGAAGAGGTCCCGGAGGAGGAGAAGGACTGGCACCCCGGGTCCGACGGCCAGGTCCTCGACCTGGTCCACCCTTCGCTGTTCTGCCTGGTGCGGGACGTCAGCGCAGCGCCCGAGCGGGCCTGGGAGAACCCGACGAACCACTACGCGAAGTACGAGTTCTCGGAGAAGTTCCAGTGGCTTCCCACGGACGTCGACGTCACCGACGACGGCGAGGTCGCCCTCCGTTCCTACGTCAACAACGTCCATCCCGAGACCCACCAGGACCTGGTCGCCGTCCTGCCGGACCTGTTGGCCCGCTTCCGCCCTCTGTGGGAGAAGGTGCTGACGGATCTGCGCCATCCGCGCCCGCCGCGGATCGAAGTCGACCCCTACGGCTGGTACGAGGACGAGCCGGAGTACCCGAAGAAGGCCGACTACGACGACCCGACGGCGTACCAGGAGGCGTACGAGGCATGGTCGGAGGCCCACGACACCTGGTACGACCACCGCACCCCGACCGTCCCGGACGCCCCGGACTTCGTCCCGCCCGCGTCGCCCGACGCGTCCGCCCGGGTCGACCTGCGCGGCCGCCGTCTCCAGGTCATCGTGAAGCTGGCCACCATCCACCTCACTCCGGAGAAGCCGGAGTACGGGGGCGGTTCCTGGCACGTCGAGGGGATGCTGAACGAGCGGATCGTCTCGACCGGCATCTACTACTGGGACAGCGAGAACATCACCGAGAGCCGGCTGAGCTTCCGGACGGCACTCGACGACCCCGAGTACGAGCAGAGCGACGACGACGGCGTGCGGGAGGTGTACGGTCTGGAGAACGAGGACGCGCTGAACCAGGCGCTGGGATCGGCGTCGACCCCGGCGGGCCGCTGCCTCGCGTTCCCCAACGTTCTGCAGCACCGCGTCGGCTCGTTCCGCCTCAAGGACCCCAGCCGCCCGGGACACCGCAAGATCCTGGCGTTCTTCCTGGTCGACCCGTCGGAAAGGATCGTCTCGACGTCCGACGTGCCCCCGCAGCAGCCGTGGTCCGAAACCTCGACCATGACGCTGGAGCAGGCGAAGGAGTACCGCGAGCAGCTCATGCGGGAGCGGAAGTTCTTCGTCGACGAGCACAACGAGCAGCTGTACGAGCGCGAGTTCTCGCTGTGCGAGCACTGAGCCGGATCTCTCGTCGGTTCAGAGCGTAGGGCGGCTGCGCAGCGGATGCCCGGCGGGCACCTCCACCACGGCGATCTCGTGTCCGTCCGGGTCCGCGAGCCACATCTCGACCAGGCCCCACGGTTCCAGGACCGGCTCGCGCAGCACCCGGACGTCCGGGCGGCCGCACAGCTCCTCGTGGGCGGCCCGGACGTCGGCGACCTGGAGCCAGAAGCGGACGGACCGGTCGGCGGGCGGGGCGGTGGCGCGGCCGGAGAGTTCGAGGAAGCCGCCGCCGAGGAAGTAGACGGTGCCGCGCTCCGGTCCGGTGCCGAACTCGCGGAAGACCGCCAGGCCGAGCGTCTCGCCGTAGAAGCGGCGGGACCGTTCGGGATCGGTCGGGCGGAGCAGAATCCTGCTGCTCAGTACGTGCATCCCGGTAGCGTACGACCATGAAACTGACGATTCTCGGAGGCGGCGGATTCCGGGTGCCGCTCGTGTACGGCGCCCTGCTCGGCGACCACGCCGAGGGGCGGGTCACTCATGTCACGCTGTTCGACCTGGACTCCGGGCGCCTGTCGGCGATCGCCCGGGTGCTCGCCGAGCAGGCCCGAGGGGTCCCGGACGCGCCGGTGGTGAGCGCGACGACGGATCTCGACGAGGCACTGCGTGGCGCGGACTTCGTGTTCTCGGCGATCCGGGTGGGCGGGCTCGCGGGCCGCGCCGCGGACGAGCGGATCGCGCTGGCCGAGGGCGTGCTCGGCCAGGAGACGGTCGGTGCCGGCGGCATCGCGTACGGGCTGCGGACGCTGCCCGTCGTGACGCACATCGCGCGGCGGATCGCCGAACTCGCCCCGGACGCCTGGGTCATCAACTTCACCAACCCCGCCGGCATGGTCACGGAGGCCATGTCGCGGATCCTCGGCGACCGGGTGGTCGGCATCTGCGACTCGCCGGTGGGGCTCGGCCGCCGGGTGGCGCGGGTGCTCGGCGCCGACCCGCGCGAGGCGTGGATCGACTACGTGGGCCTCAACCACCTCGGCTGGCTGCGGGGGTTGAGGGTCGGCGGACATGACATACTGCCGCGGCTCTTCGAGGACGAGCGGCTGCTCGGCTCGTTCGAGGAGGGGAAGCTCTTCGGGACGGAGTGGCTGCGCTCGCTCGGTGCGATCCCCAACGAGTACCTGCACTACTACTACTTCAACCGTGAGGCGGTCCGCGCCTACCGGGAGGCGGAGAAGACCCGCGGCGCCTATCTCCTGGACCAGCAGGCCGGTTTCTACGAGGAGATGGAGAAGCCGGACACCGCGGCCCTCTCCGCCTGGCAGCGCACGCTCGCCGACCGGGAGGCGACCTACATGGCGCACAACCGGGAGGCGGCCGGGGTCGGCGACCGCGCCGAGGAGGACCTGGAGTCGGGCGGCTACGAGAAGGTGGCGCTCGCCCTGATGCGGGCCATCGCGCGCAACGAGCGGGCCACGCTGATCCTCAACGTCCGCAACCGGCACACCCTTTCGGTCCTCGACGCGGACGCCGTCATCGAGGTGCCGTGCTTCGTCGACGCGGCCGGTGCCCACCCGGTGTCGGTGGATCCGCTGCCGTACCACGCGGTGGGTCTGGTGACGGCGGTGAAGGCCGTGGAGCGCGAGGCGCTCGCGGCGGCGGAGAGCGGTTCGCGGGCGACGGCGGTGAAGGCCTTCGCACTGCATCCGCTCGTCGACTCGGTGACGGTGGCCCGCAAGCTGGTCGACGGCTACACCGCCGAGCACGAGGGACTGGCCTATCTACGTCGCTGAGATGGACGACTGACGAACATCTTTACGACGCCGGGGGCGCGCCCTAGGCTCGCGCCCCATGACTCACCGGCGACGCGCGCACTTTCGAAGCGGGGTGGCCCGGCTGGCCGCGGGCTGTCTGCTGGCCGCGGGACTCGTGACCACGGGGACCGCGGCCGTCGGCACGCCGGCCCGTGCCGAGGCCGGCGGGGCCACCGTCGTGCCCGTCCAGGTCACGGGTCCGGCGGAGAAGCGGTTCAACCTGGTGCTGCTCGGCGACGGGTACACGACGGCGGAGCTGCCGAAGTTCCGGGCGGACGTGGAGCGGCATCTGAGCACGCTGTGGAGCGTCGAACCGTTCGCCTCCTACCGCTCGTACCTCAACGTGTGGGCGGTGGAGGTGCCGTCGAAGGACTCGGGCGTGGACTGCGATCCGGGGCTCGACGCGCCGGCCCGGGACACCGCGCTCGACATGGGTTTCTGGGGCGGCTGCAATCCGGGCAGCGTGCAGCGGCTGCTCACGGTCGACAGCGGCAAGGCCGCCGGGTACGCCGACCTGGTGCCCGGCACCGGTCGCGCCAACCGGCAGATCGTGGCGCTCGCCAACAGCTCCACCTACGGCGGGGCGGGCGGCGGTTACGCGACCGCGTCCGGCGGCAACGCCCTGTCGGCGCTGATCACCCCGCACGAGATCGGCCATTCGCTGGGCGGCCTCCAGGACGAGTACGACTACTACGGCCGCGGGACCCCGGGCGGCAGGTACGAGGGCGGCGAGCCGTCCTCCGTCCACCACACGCTCCTGACCGAAGACCAGATGCGCGAGCAGCAGGCCAAGTGGTGGCGCTGGCTGGGCGAGCCGAGCGAGTCCGGCGGAGTCATCGGCCGCTACGAGGGCGGCCTCTACACCACCAAGGGCGTCTGGCGACCCAGCCGGCACTCCATGATGAAGACGCTGGGCTACGCCTTCGACCAGGTGGAGCGCGAGGTCATGGTGCGGGCGATCTCGGCCAAGGTGGACCTGGTCCAGGACCACACCCCGAACGCGGCGCCGATCGGGGCCGACCGGACGGTGTGGGTGGACACGATGCATCCGCTGGGCGGTGAACTGGCCGTGGAATGGCGGCTCGACGGGCGCGTGCTGCGCACCGGCGGCGCCCGCACGGTCGACCTGCGCGATCTCGACCTCGGTGACCCGACCCCGGGGCGTACGCACACGCTGACGGCGACCGTCACCGACCCGACCCCGTTCGTCCGCGACCCCGCCGTGCGCGCCTCGGCGGCCCTGACCCGTACCGTGACCTGGGCCGTGGATCCGGCGCTGACCACGCCCGAAATCCCCTCCACCGGTGCTGAGTTCACCGGGCACACGGCGACCGCGGCCCCGGTCGGCGCGCGGTCCGTGGTCCACGCCGACACCACCCATCCGGTACGCCGGACCCTCGCCGTGCGCTGGAAGCTCGACGGCCGTACGGTGCCGAACCCGGGCAACGACCGTGACCTGGAGCTGGGTTCACTGCACCTCTCCGCCGGCACGCACACCCTGACCGCCCGGATCCCGGGTACGGGCCGGGAGTTGGCGTGGACGGTGGACGCGACTCCGGCCGCGGTCTCGTACGAGCTGTCGAAGCCGTTGCGCACGGTGAGCCGGCCGGGCCGGCCCGTCGAGTACGTCTACGACGCCGCGTTCACGATGCGGCTGACCGCGCGGGACGACCGGAAGGGCGCCGTGGTGAGCCAGTTCCGGGTGGACGGCGACGGCTGGTACACGTACTTCGGCTGGCCGACGGACGCGGCGGCGCCGTTCCGCTTCTCGCCCTCGGGCACGGTGATCGACGACCTCGTCTACGGGAAGCTGGGCCGCAGCCGGGCGGTGCCGTGGGACGACGCGACGCCCGACTACGGCACCCACACGGTCGAGTACCGCACGGTGGACGCGGCGGGCAACGTCGGCCCGGCGCACGGCTTCCTGGTGACCCTGGAAAGACCGTAGGTACGCCGAAGGGCCGTGGGTACGCCGAAGGGCCGTAGGTACGCCGAAGGGCCGTAGGTACGCCGAAGGGCCGTAGGTACGCCGAAGGGCCGTAGGTACGCCGAAGGGCCGTAGGTACGCCGAAGGGGGCCCCGC
>NZ_JBSGBF010000125.1:0-20220 GCF_053601115.1 Streptomyces sp. NPDC004788 | reverse complement strand
CGCGCGCCCCACCCCCGCCCCCCCCCCCCCCCGCAGGTTTAGGTGGGGGCCCAAGTTTTGTGCGGGTTTTCCGTTGCGCCGGCCCGCGCGGGCCGACGAACGTCACACGCGTCGTCGGGACTTCGGCGGCTCGGGCGGCTTCAGGGTGCCGATGCCTGGACGTCTTCCGCGGGCCTGCTGTGTTTGCGACATGTGCCGGCTACAGGCACGGACAACAACAGTCACCTACTTGACCGGTGACGCACTCACTGCCATGATTGCGTCACCTTCTCAACCGGTGACGTTGAATGCGTGGCCGGGAGGTGTCCCAAGACCCTTTGACCCAGATGGGGAGCATCAGCCATGGCAGTCACCTACACCGCCGTTGTCGACGTCGACGGAGAGGGCCGGAACGGCGGTCACGTCCGCTCCGCCGACGGTCTGCTGGAGACCAGCCTCGGTCTTCCCAAGGAACTGGGCGGCGCCGGCACCGCGACCAACCCCGAGCAGCTCCTTGCCGCCGGCTGGGCCGCCTGTTTCCTCGGCGCGCTGCGCCGCGCGGCGACGCTGCGCAAGATCCGGCTGACCAGCACTTCCATCACTGCCGAGATCACCCTCACGCACGGCGACGACGACACGTTCTCCCTCTCCGCGGTCCTCAGCCCCGTCCTCGGCGGCGTGGACCAGGCCACCGCCGAGACGCTCGCGAACGCCGCCCACCAGATCTGCCCGTACTCCAGGGCCACGCGCGACAACGTCCCCGTGACCATCAATGCCAGCGCCGCCTGACCCGTCCCTCCCCACCCAGACCGCGGGTCCCGCGTTCCCCCCGGCGGGACCCGCACCGTCTCTTTCACACCCACCCACCCACCGGAGAGCGAGGACAGGGCGTGGCCTCCAGCACGTACGTATCCGAAGGCAGTCGCCGTCGTCCTGTCTCCGGCCGTACTCCCGCGGTCACCGGCGAGTGGCCGCTCCCGAGCGCGGCAGGCTCGAAGGAGCGCGCATGGCCCACCGACACGCAGGTGTGGAGCTGGGCCCAGAGCGTGGTCTCTGCGGGATGCGGCCCGTCCGTCACCGACTTCCTCTGACGGTGCGCCGAGCGCGACATGTACGGGCAGACCCGGGACGGTGAAACGGTCCGGCTGCGGGCCCGGCACGCCGTGGCCGCGGGCACAGGCAACAGCGCGGCGCGGCCACCGCCCCGGTGTCCGAAGCCCTGAGGCCCTGGACCAGCCGGGAGGCGACGAGCGCCCGGAAGCCGCCCGGGTTCGTCTGGCGGTCGTCGGCGCGGGTGTGGTGGGCGCCGGGATGGCCACCGGCTGGCAGGCGTTGGGCAGCCGGGTGACCCTGCTCGCCCGAGAGGACGGGCTGTTGCCCCGCATGGAGCCCTTCGCGGGGGAACTCGTCACCGAACGGCTGCGGGATCCGGTGCGGACGTGCGGTTCGGCGTCATCGAGACCAGTCGCTGGGCACCGCACAGCGGTACGGCCGACACCGAGGCCGTCCCGGGCGTCGTCTTCACAGACTCAGAAATCGCCTCCGTGGGACTGACCGTACGTGAGGCCGAGAGCACTGGTCGCGACGTCGAGGTCGACGGCTATGAGAGCGGACGCTGGTGACGAGGAGGGACTCATGATCAGCGCGCACGGTCTCGCCCGCTCGTCGTCCTGGGCCTGTCGCCGGAAGCGTCCGGTCCCGGGCGATCAGGTTCTCGCGTACGTCGCGCCGGGCGACGCGGACTCCGGGAAGGCGGCGCCGTGTCAGCCGGCCGAGTCCTCACCGCTGACGGTGTACAGGACGGAACGCTGCTGCTTGTGACGCCGGATGCGCCCCTTGGCGACCAGAGCCTCGAGGGTGTTCCGAACCACCTGAGGGGTCGGGTTGCGGTCCGGGTGCTTCGTCAGGAGTTCGTCCCGCAGCTCCTTCGCCGGGCGCGGCTCGTCGTGCTTGCCGAGCAGTTCCAGCAGGAGGTCACCGAGCAGAGGCTGCCGCGACTTCCCCTTCGTGCCGGACTTGGGCTCGTGACCCGCCGGAGCGGACCTGGCCGGGGCCGCGCGTCGCGCGCCGGCGCCGCTGGACGCTCGCTTCCCCTTCGTGGCGACCGGCTCGTCCTCCGACTGCTCGGGCAGTCGGGACGGGTCCGCGAACCCCTCGTACCGCTGAGCGAGGTTCAGGATGTCCGTCAGGAGCGCCTCCTCCCGCTTCAGCATCGTGAGCCGCTCGGTCAGCTCCTGCTGCAGACGGCGGTTCTCCTCAAGATCCGACGCGGCGTGGTCCACCAACCGGGTGGCGGTCGACTGGTTGGTCACAACGGTTTCACTCCCTCGATATGAATGTTGCTGCGCATGGTACCTACGCCCAGGTGCCCTGTGCGGATAGGTGTGGAGGCCGGACATAGGCCGGTTTGCTTGTCTTTCACGATATACGCCTATGTCCCGGTGTATACATGGGGTGGCGGCTCCTCTCCGGCCGTTTCAAGGCGCCGGCCGGCCCCCTCCACGACGTTCCTCGCGCACGGACTGCCTGGCACGTGTGTCGTGGAGCCTTCCGACGAACATTTCCGACGAACATGTTCCACTGCCGGCTGTCGCCGTCCTTGACGATCACCGCTGGTCCTCTTGTCGCGCTCGGGCCTCGAAGGCCCTTCCACGGGACCTCGGTGACATCACCTCATATGACCCGCGCGAGAGATTGACACATGTGTGTCGCGGACGACTCTAATATGGTTAACACGTATCTTTCGCGAGGTGTGCAGACTCGCCCGGGGGTACATCCGACCTCCGGTCTCCGTACGACAGAGAACCAGGATGGTTCAGAACACTATGGCTACGCCCCTCACGGCTGTGTCCGGGTCGGATCTGCTCGGCACGATCATGCGGGAACACCGGGACGGCCTCGTCGCGTACGCCGAGAAGATGTTGGGTGACCACGGGCTCGCCGAGGACATCGTGCAGGAGACCATCATCCGGGCCTGGCAGAACATCGACCGCCTGGTCGGAATGGAGGGATCCGTCCGAGGCTGGCTCTTCACCGTCACCCGGCACCTGGTCATCGACTGGGTGCGCAAGCCCCACGCCCGGAAAGAGGTCGTCGGGGTCACCTACAGCGAACCCGCCTCGGGCACCGACAGTGCCGAGGCGGTGCACGACGCCCTGGCGGTCCGGCCGCTCCTGCGCCGGCTGTCTCCCGAACACCGCGCCGTGCTGGTCCACATATACCTGCGCGACCGCAGCATCAAGGAGACCGCGGGCATCCTCGGAGTGCCGACAGGAACGGTCAAGAGCCGTCAGCACAACGCCTTGCGCAAGCTGCGCGCAGGCGGGCACCGGCGGCTTCTTCCGGAAGGGTGAACCCCCGGCCCTGTAAGGGAAATCGCGCCACTGCTTGATCTTGTCGATGCAGCGTTCGATGGTGTTGCGCTGCTTGTACGTGTCGCGGTCGAAGGCCGGAAAAGAACGCCGGAGTGTCGTTCACCGTGGGTCGGCGCGGTGCGGCGGAGACGGCGGCCGGGACGGTCCGGGAGCTCCTGGAGTTCCTGGAGCGCACGTCCGCCGGATCGTGGAGGCGGCCCACCGGCTTCCGGCGGCATCGCCCCGGGGCGCCTCCTCCAAGAGGTCAGTGCGCCGCCGGGGCCTTCTTGCGGGCGCGGTACGCGGCCGCCTTCGACTTGTTGCCACAGGACTCCATGCCGCACCACTGGCGCCGCATTCCGCGGGACCGGTCGATGTAGACGCGCGTGCACTCGGGGTTGCCGCACTCCTTCAGCAGCGGGACGTCCGGGCCGCTGAGCAGCTCGACGGCCTGCCGGGCGACGGTGGCCAGGGCCTGCTCGGGAGTCGCGTCGGTGTGCCGGCCCGCCACGGTGAGCTGAGGCGTCACGGGGGCCTTGCGCGCAGCGGCGTTGAGGAGGGCGAGCGCTTCGCGGTCGAACTCCTCGCCGAGGCGACGGTCGGTGATGAGCTGGTAGAGGGCCTCGCGTACCTTGATCGCCTCCCGGACGTCGTTCTCGTCGCCGGGCGTGATCGTATCCACGAGACCGGACTCCAGATACCAGGCGTTCAGCCGGTCCGGGGCCACGAACATCTCGAACCGGGTCGAGCGCCGGGCTCGGAGCGTGGCCGCGAAGTCGAGAGCCGGGTGTCCGCAGACGAAGGCATGGTTGAGATTCACGTCACCATCTTGACAGGTGACTCCGATGGGGTGCAAGGGTGGATCACCGGTCCGGCCGGTGCCGCCGGTCAGCGCGCGACCGGGACCGAACCCTGCCCCCCCACGAACGTACGTATCAGGACCGGGCCGACGCCGCCGCCTCCCGTCGCCGGTCGTGCCCCGGCTCCAACCTGATCTCGCGGCCCTGCCAGCGGCGCCGTAGCCAGCGGTCGTGGCTGGCGATCACGATCGCGCCAGGACCGGAGCCGAGGGCCTCCTCCAGTTCGTCGCACAGGCGGGGGGAGAGGTGGTTGGTCGGCTCGTCGAGCAGCAGCAGCTGAGGCGGGCGGGCCACGAGCAGCGCCAGTGCCAGGCGGCGGCGCTGCCCCACGGACAGCTGTCCGACCCGCTTGTCCAGGTCCGCCTCGTGCATCAGGCCGAGCGAGACGAGCGGCACCTTCTCCGCACGGGCCGAGCCCAGCGACAGCTCGTACGTATCGCGGACCGTGCGCCCGGGCCGCTCGAACACGGTGTCCTGGGTGAGCAGCCCCACCGTCAGGCCACGCTGCCTGCGTACCTCGCCCTCGGCCGCGAGCCCTCCGGCGAGCACGGCGAGCAGCGTCGACTTGCCCGCCCCGTTGCCGCCCGTGACCAGCAACCGCTCGGTCGCCGCCACCTCCAGGCCGGCCAGCGTGAGCCGCCCCGGCACGCGTACGTCGCGCAGCGCCACCAGCGGCTGCGAGCCCTCCTCCGCCCGCGCCGCCAGCTCCCCGGCGGCGAACCGCAACGGAAGCGGCGGCTCGGCGACCCGGGTGCGCTCCAGTTCCTCCAGGCGCCGGGTGGCGTTGCGGACCCGACGGGCGATCTGGTTCTGCACCCGGCCCGCGCGGTGGCCGTAGCCCATCTTCTCGTTGTCGGTACGGCCGCGGTCCGGGGCGACCCGATGCGCGGTCACGCCCACCGCCTGGCGAAGCTCGTCCAGCTCCTCTTGCTCCTCGGCGTACCGCCGCTCCCAGCGTTCACGCTCGGCGTACTTGTACGACAGATAGGCGCTGTAGTTGCCGCCGTAGCGGACCGGTCCGTCCATCGCCGGGTCGAGGTCGATCAGGTCGGTGCAGACGGCGTCGAGGAACGCCCGGTCGTGGCTGGCGATCACCACGGCTCCGGGCAGGGCGCGGACCTGCTCCTCCAGGAAGGCGGCCGCTGTGTCGTCGAGGTGGTTGGTCGGCTCGTCGAGGAGCAGCGCCGCCGGCCGCCGTACGAGCAGCGCGGCCAGCGCCAGTCGGCCGCGCTGCCCGCCGGAGAGCGACCCGAGCGGCCGGTCGTGCGTCACCGTGCCGAGGCCCAGACCGTCGAGGACCAGGGCGGCACGGCGGTCGGCGTCCCAGGACTCCCGGTCCTGGGCCTGTTCGAGCCGCCTGCCGTAGGCGTCGAGGAGTTCCCGGTGGCCGGGGTCGTCCTCCGGGAGGTGGGCGAGCTCCTCGCCGAGGCGATCGAGCTCCGCGAGGTCCTCACGGGCCTCGCGGAGCGCCTCGTCCAGCACCGCGGCGACGCTCGAGCCGGCGTCGAAGGGCATCTCCTGGTGGAGGAAGCCGAGGCTCCCGGGGCGGGTGACACTTCCCGCGTCGGGTGCGTCAACGCCGGCGAGCACCCGCAGCAGGGTGGACTTGCCGACGCCGTTCTCCCCGATCAGGCCGATGCGATGGCCAGGGGAGGCGGTCAGGGAGAAGCCGTCGAGGACTCGGCGGCCGCCCAGGTCACGGACGAGGTCATGGGCGAGCAGTGCGGGCTGGGGCATGGGTGTCCGTCCGGTGTGATCGGTGGGCGGCCCGCCGGGCATTCGGCCTCGGGCGCGGGCCATGTCACACGTCGGCGGTTCACACCACGGGGGCTCCCGTCTCCTTGAGCACTCCGTCCGCCAGCCGCAGCCAGCGGTTGATCCCGATCCGGGAGAGGAACCGCTCGTCGTGGCTGACCACCATGAACGCGCCCTGGTAGGAGTTGAGCGCGCTCTCCAGCTGGCCCGCGCTGGCCAGGTCGAGGTTGTTGGTCGGTTCGTCGAGCAGGAGCAGGTGAGGGGCCGGCTCGGCGCACAGCACGCAGGCCAGGGTGGCGCGCAGCCGTTCGCCGCCGGAGAGCACGCCGACGGGGAGGTGGGCGCGCGGGCCCCGGAAGAGGAAGCGGGCGAGCAGGTTCATCCGCTCCGCCTCCGGCCGCTCGGGGGCGAACCCGGCGAAGTTCTCCGCCACCGTGAGCTCCAGGTCCAGCAGGTCGAGGCGCTGCGACAGATAGGCGATCCGGCCGTCGCCGCGCTTGATCTCTCCGCTGTCCGGGGCGAGATCACCGGTGATCAGACGCATCAGCGTGGTCTTCCCGGCGCCGTTGGGACCGGTCAGCGCGATGCGCTCCGGGCCCCTGACGGCCAGGTCGACGCCGCCCGCGGCGAAGACGTCCTCGTCACCGAGCCGCACCCGCATGCCCTCGCCGAGGAACAGGTTGCGGCCGGCGGGCACCCGGGTGTCGGGCAGCTCCAGGGTGAGGCGTTGCTCCTCGCGCAGCGCGCGTCCGGCCTCGTCGAGGCGGGCCTTGGCCTCGCTGACCCGGCCGGCGTGCATCTGCCCGGCCCGGCCCGCGGACTCCTGTGCGCCCCGCTTCATGTTGCCGGCGAAGATACGGGGCAGACCGGCACTCTTGAGGTTCCTGGCGGCGTTGCTCGCCCGGCGGTCGGCGCGTTCGCGGGCCTGCTGCATCTCCCGCTTCTCCCGCTTGAGCTCCTGCTCGGCGTTGCGCACGTTCTTCTCGGCGACCTCCTGCTCGGCGCGCACGGCCTCCTCGTACTCGGTGAAGTTGCCGCCGTACAGGCGCAGTTCGTCGCTGCCGAGCTCGGCGATGCGTTCCATGCGGTCGAGGAGCGCACGGTCGTGGCTGACCAGAAGCAGGCAGCCGTTGAAGTCCGTCAGCACGTCGTACAGCCTGTGCCGGGCCTCCAGGTCGAGGTTGTTGGTCGGCTCGTCGAGCAACAGCACGTCAGGACGCCTGAGCAGCTGGGCGGCGAGGCCGAGGGAGACGACCTGCCCGCCGCTGAGCGTGCTCAGGCTGCGGTCCAGGGTGAGGTCGGCCAGGCCCAGGCGGGCGAGCTGCGCACGGGTGCGCTCCTCGATGTCCCAGTCGTCGCCGATGGTGGTGAAGTGCCGCTCGTCGACGTCGCCGGACTCGACGGCGTCCAGGGCGCGGATCACCTTGGCGATGCCGAGCACCTCGGCGACCGTGAGGTTCCCGGCCAGGGGCAGGCTCTGCGGGAGGTAGCCGAGCGTGCCGCTGACGTGCAACGAGCCGCTGGAGGGCTTGAGTTCGCCGACGATCAGCTTGAGCAGGGTGGACTTGCCGGAGCCGTTGGGGGCGACCAGGCCCGTACGGCCGGGGGCGACGCTGAAGGAAAGGTCGTGGAAGACCGGAGTGTCGTCGGGCCAGGCGAAGGAGAGGTTCGAGCAGACGATGGCGGCGTCGGACATGAAGAGACCTCGGAGGTACTGAGGGCGGAGCTTGGTTCTCTGCCCTGGGCAGACATGGGGAAAAGGGGTACGACGAAACGGACCACTGCGGCAGCGCACCTCGGCGCCGGCCGGTGGCCGTCAGATCCGGATCTCACCCGGAGATGTCGTCGTCACCCACCACGTCTGCGACTCCTCGTTGAACGGTCTACGTCACGCGCAAGCCTAACAGCTCGCCCTGCCGTTTGCGCGGCCGCCAACACATGTGGGTGTGGGGTGTCGTTGACAGTGGGAAGGGTGCATGCCACGATCGTCACCTGTTGAACCGGTGATGAAATCCGGGATCCGGATGCTTCACACGTGTCGAATCCGTCGTATGGCGACACATCTCTCCCGGAACGTCACTACGTGAAGGAGTGCATGACCATGGCACGAAAGCCGGAGCCAGGGGCCGAGGGCGGAGCGCCGATGGGACGGCGGGCGATGCTGGGCATGCTCGGCGCGGGCGCCGCGTCGCTCGCCCTCGCGTCCCCTCTCCAGCGCGGCTGGGAGAAGTTCCTCGCTGCCGCCTCCCAGGCCGACTCGACCGGACTGACCGGACTGCTGCCCAATCCGGGCGGCTTCCGGTACTACAGCATCGTCGGATCGGTACCGCACAAGGACGAGACCAACTACGCGCTCAGGGTCAACGGCCTGGTGGAGAAGCCGAAGACGTACACCCTCGCCGACCTGCGCGCGATGCCCCAGACCCGGGTCGTCGCCGACGTGCTCTGCACCGACGGATGGCGCGTGGACGACACGCCCTTCGAGGGGGTGAAGCTCGCTGACATCCTCGACGCCTCCGGGGTGCGCTCCGAGGGCACGGCGGTCCGCTTCACCTGCTTCGATGGCGCCTACACCGAGAGCCTCACCCTGGAACAGGCCCGTCGCTCCGACGTCCTGGTGGCGCTGAACATGCAGGACAAGCCCATCACGTACTAACACGGCGGCCCGGTCCGGCTCTTTGTGGCCCCCATGTACTTCTACAAGTCGGCCAAGTGGCTGTCGGGCATCTCGGTCACCGACAAGGTCGTTCCCGGCTTCTGGGAGGAACGCGGTTACCCGATCGACGGCTGGCTCGACGGAGCGGACCGGCACAGTGACGCAGCCTGAGACCTCCGGCCGTGTCCGTCGCTTCAGTACCGCTGAACGCTGGATCCACCGGGCCACCGGCTACCTGATGCTGGTCTGCCTGGTCACGGCCGCCTGCCTCTACTTCGGCCCGCTCGCCCAGCTCGTCGGACGGCGCCACCTGATGGTCGTCCTGCATGAATGGTCGGGCATCTCGCTGCCGCTGCCCTTCCTGCTGGGGTTGTTCTCGGCCGACTTCCGTGCGGACCTGCGCAGGCTGAACCGGTCCGCGGTGTACGACCGCCAGTGGCTGGGGGCCGTCCGCAGGCGACGGACCTCGCTGGAGGCGCGACCGGCCGGCAAGTTCAACGCCGGGCAGAAGCTCTACGCGGGCTGGATCGCCGGTGCCGTGCTGGTGATGATGTTCACCGGACTGCTGATGTGGTTCATGGGGCTGCTGCCCCTCATCTCCCGCACCAGCGCGATCTTCGTCCACGACCTGGTGGCCTGGGCGATCACGTTCGTCGTCATCGGGCACATGCGCAGGGCCCTTGAGGATCCGGAGTCGAGGCTCGGGATGCGCACGGGGTACGTCAGCCGGTCCTGGGCCGAGGAGCACCACTCCGAGTGGCTGCGGGAGTTGCGTTGACCGTATGCCTGGACACGGACATCCCCCGGTGTTTCCAGGCCGTCGAATGACGTAACGCGTCGGTGCGCGCGGCCTTCGACGGCCATGGACACGGACCGTCAACTGACGCTTCTCCGGCGGCCGGCAAGCGCTCAGAGTGGTAACCAGCCGTCGATGCGACGAAAGTGACACCTTCCCATTCGTCACCGGTGCAACCGGTGACGAGATCCCGATCAGTCTTCGGTATGCCGTGAGCCTTCGCTCCAGCCGCCGGTCCTGCTCCTCTCCCCAAGCGCATACGTGTCGCCTTCGACCACCTACACCACCTACTTTCTGGATGGAACCCATGAGACGACGACTTCTGACCGTCCTCGCCGCCGGTGTGCCGCTCGCCGCGGCCCTGTACCTGCCGACCGCGTCCGCGGATACCCAGACCTCTGCCACGTCCACGCCGCTCGACTGCAGCACCGTGCCGCTGAAGGCCCCGGACGGCACCGAGGTGGAGTCCGTGACGGCGGTCCCGCAGCCGGGCGGCACCATCAAGGGCACCGGCATCCTGAAGGGCGAGGTCACCGGCGTCCCGGCCTTCTGCGAGGTGACCGTCACCCTCACCCACCCGGGCGACGGCGACCACGCCAAGGTGACGACCTGGCTGCCCGAGCAGGGCTGGAACGGCCGCTTCCAGGCGATCGGCGGCGCCGCCTACCTCGCGGGTGACAACGGCGTCGGGCTCGGCACCGCGGTCAAAAACGGCTACGCCGTGACCACCACGAACGCCGGCGTCGGTGACGCCCTCGACGTCAGCTGGGCGCTGAACGGGGAAGGCCAGGTCAACAAGGCGCTGCTGGAGAACTTCGCCTCCCGCTCCCAGCACGAGGCGGCCGTCGTCGGCAAGGACGTCGTCGCCGCGATGTACGGCAAGCGCGCCTCGTACGCCTACTTCACCGGCTGTTCCACCGGCGGACGCCAGGGCTACATGGAGGCCCAGCGCCACCCCGACGACTACGACGGCATCCTCGCCGACGCGCCCGCGATCAACTGGGACGAGTTCGAGATCGCCACCCTGTGGCCGCAGGTGGTCATGAACAACGAGAAGACCTACCCGACCGGTTGCGAGCTGGACGCCTTCACCAAGGCCGCCGTCAACGCCTGCGACACGCTCGACGGCGCCAAGGACGGCCTGGTCAACGACGCCTCCCGCTGCGACTTCGACCCGCGCCGGCTGATCGGCACCAAGGTGGTGTGCGACGGCAGGGAGCTGGTCATCACCGCGGCCGACGCGGCTGTGGTCCGCAAGATCTGGGACGGCCCGCGCACCACGTCCGGCAGGAAACTGTGGCCCGGTGTCCCGGTCGGCGCCGACCTCAAGGGCCTGGCGGCCACCATCCCCGGCACAGACGGAGCCCTCAAGGGCGCGCCCTTCCCGGTGCCCGCCTACTGGGCCGCCAGCTGGGTGAAGAAGGACCCGTCCTTCGACGTCTCGACGATCACCTACAGCCAGTTCACCGAGCTGTTCAAGCAGTCCCAGGCCGAGTACGACGAGATCATCGGCACGGACGACCCCGACCTGTCCGCCTTCCGCGACTCCGGCGGCAAGCTGTTGACCTGGCACGGTGACGCCGACGAGTACATCCCCGCCCAGGGCACCGTGAAGTACCGCAAGCAGGTCGAGCGGAAGCTGGGCGGCACCAAGGCGGTCGACGACTTCTACCGTCTCTTCATCGCCCCGAACACCAGCCACTGCGGCCTGAACGGCCAGGACGGTTCGGCCGACGGCCTCGCCGCCCTGACCGCTTGGGTCGAGGACGGCAAGGCGCCCAAGACGCTGCCCGCCACGCTGATCAACGCCGACGGCGAGCGGGTCGCACGCAACCTGTGCCGCTACCCCAAGGTGTCCAGCTACAAGGGCTACGGCGACCTGGCCGCCGCCTCCAGCTTCCGGTGCGTCGCCCCGTCCTGGCGGTGACCGGGCCCGACGACGGCAGGCTGGCCCCCGCGACCATCCGCCGGCGCTGATCGACGCGGTGTCCTCGCTGATCGACTACCGCGCGACCCCCGACTGCTCCGAGCGCCGGGTCACCGCGTTCAACGGCGTGCTGAGCACGCTCGCCGGCGTCGCGGTCGGCATCGCCGGCGCCGGCGGCGAGACACCGGTGCTCCATGTGTTCGGCGCCTGGGCCGTCGTCTCCGGTGCCGCCCAGGTGATCGTCGGAGTACGCCGCCGGGGCCCCGAGTTGGGCAGACAATGGCCGACCCTGATCTCGGGCGGGCTGTCCTTCGTGGTCGGCATCTTCTACAACATCCAGGCGGCCGGCGGGAACTCCTCGCTGGACGTGCTGTCGGTGTACGCCACTGGCGGCGGCGTGTGGTTCATGCTCCAGGCCCTGCTGCTGGGCTGGAAGTCTCGCCGGCTGCGCACCCGGACCGCCTGACCTTGTCGCGAAACGCACGTCGACCCGCGCCCTCACGGGCGCGGGTCGAACCACTTTTTCCGGGCCGCGCTATGCGAGCGGCTTGAGGGCGAGGCTGTCGTGTACAGCGGCCCCGGCCGGCATCGCGCCGCACGAACACAACGTCACGTGAGACGACTTCTGGGCCTTGATTGGTGGGTGCGCGAGCCAGTTGCCTGCCGCGCTGGACCAGCAAGGCCGACAGGTAGATGACGATGCGTCAGTCCGTCAACCTGCGGTGTCCGGGGGGCGGTGGGACCCGGGGTGTGGTCCCACCGCCCCCCGAACGGTGTCAGCGGACGGTCGCGCGGGCGGCCCGTTCGATGACGTCGGCGACGAGGTGGGGGTGGGAGACGGCGACCGAGTGCGAGGCGGCGATCTCGGTGGTGTGGGCGCGGGCGCGCTTGGCCATGAAGCGCTGCACGGCGGCCGGGATGTTGAGGTCGCGGGTGGTGACGATGTCCCAGGTGGGCTTCGTCTTCCAGGCGGCCGTGGTGGCCTTCTCCCCAAGGGCGGCCTGGGCGATCGGGCGCTGCGCCGCGGCCATGAGCGCGGCCTGTTCCGCGGGGACGTCGGCGGCGAACTGCTGGTGGAACTTGTCCTGCTGGATGTACAGGTCGGTGGCGGCGGAGCCGTCGGCCTGATGGTAGGTCACCGGGTCGAGGGCGCCGGGGAGGGTGGAGCCCGGGAACTTGTCGGTCAGTTCGAGGGCGCTCTCGCCGGGGGCCGGGAGGAAGGCGGCGACGTAGACGAGGGCCTTGACGTCGGGGTCGTCGGCGGCGGCCTGGCTGATGACGTTCCCGCCGTAGGAGTGGCCGACGAGGATCTTGGGGCCCTTCACATGGTCGAGGACCGTGCGCAGGGCGGCGGCGTCGGAGGCGGGGCCGCGCAGTGGGTTGGCGGCGGCGACGACGGGGTAGCCGTCCGCGCGCAGATCCTCGATGACGCCGTTCCAGCTGGAGCCGTCGGCGAAGGCGCCGTGTTCCAGGACGATCGTCGGCTTGGTGTGACTGGCGGCCTCGACGGTCCCTTCCGCGCCGTTGGCAGTGCCGCCGCCGAGGGTGAACGCGCCGAGCGCGAGCCCTGCCGTGAGCGACGCCGCCACACCGGTCATCAGTCGCTTGCGTCCAATCTTCATGCTCACCACGGAATATCCCTTCAAGGTGTTTCGACAACGGGACGGAACGACCCGCCGTTCAACATCACCGCTTTGACCGGTGATGAATCTGTCAGTTGGTTCCGTCACCCGTCAAGATGGTGACGGAGTTTCGGTGCGCCGGCACGCCGCTGTGCATCGCCAGAGGCGGCCCGGCGATTCCCCAGGAGCGGGTCGCCTCGCCGCGTGCGGCGTGGCTGGGGCCGCGCAGTGCGCCCGTCTCGGGTCGGCTCCCTGCTCAGAGGTGATCGGCGTCGACCACGGCCTGGGCGAAGGTGGTCGGCGCCTCCTGCGGCAGGTTGTGACCGATGTTCGCGACGGTGCGGTGCGCGTAGGGACCGGTGAAGTGGTCGCGGTAGACCGAGCCGTCACCGGGCGGGGTGAAGGGGTCGAGGGCGGGGTCGAGGGTGACGGTGGGAACGTGGATGGGCGGCTGGGCGGCGAGCTGCTTCTCGTAGCGGTCGTAGCGGGCCTCCCCGTCGATCAGGCCGATGCGCCAGCGGTAGTTGAACAGGACGATCGCGGCGTAGTCGGGGTTCTTGAACGCCTCGGCGGTGCGCGCGTAGGTGGCGTCGTCGAAGTTCCAGTTGGGGGAGACGAGGGTCCACACGAACCGACACAGCGCGATGCGCTGCTCCTCGTTCTCCATCGTCTTCTTGCCGCGGTCGGTGGCGAAGTACCACTGGTACCACCAGTTGTGCTCGACGGCCGCCGCGGCCGGCTCCAGCTGCGCCTTGCGGTTGGTGATGACGTATCCGCCGGTGGAGACCAGGGCCTTGACGCGCTCGGGCCACAGCGCGGCGATGATGTCCGCGGTCCGGGAGCCCCAGTCGAAACCGGCCAGGACTGCCTTGTCGATCTTCAGGGCGTCCATCAGGGCGATGATGTCGAGCGCGATGGCAGACTGTTCGGCGGTGCGAGGAGTACGGCGCGACAGGAACCGGGTGGTGCCATGGCCGCGCAGATAGGGAACGATGACGCGGTAACCCAGGTCGGCGAGGAGCGGGGCGACGTCGACGTAGCTGTGGATGTCGTACGGCCAGCCGTGCAGGCAGAGGACGACCGGGCCGTGTGCGGGCCCGGTCTCGGCGTAACCGATGTCGAGCACGCCGGCCTTGACGTGCTTGTATGTGCGGAATTCGGTGTGGCTGCCGGGGATGCTGCTCGGCACTGTGGGAACCGGCTTGCCGCCGGGCCCGTGCGAGGCGGTCGCGGCGAGCGCGTCGGTCTGCAGGCCGGTCAGCGAGACGGCCGCCGCGCCGCTGCCCAGGCCGACGGCCTTGCTGAATGTGCGCCTGTTGATCATGTGAAGTCCTCCGTCGTTCGTTTCGGTCTCCGGCCTGTGCCCGGAGCCCATGGCAGAGCTGCGGTACGAGATCGTCATGTCTGGTGTGGTGAACGGGTGTCAGGTCCGGGACTTCGCGGCGCGCACCGCTTCGACCAGGGGTACCGGTCCGGACGGTTGACTCCCGCCCTTGTCCACGCCCGTGCAGGGGACATCCACCCATTGGCTGGTCCCCGCCCCGAGGAAGCGCCCCCTCGTACTTCCGGCGGGGTGGCCGTGCTCCGTGTCCCGGCCGCCGCCTCGTCCCGACACGGCGCGGGAAACACAAGCTACCGCCCGGGCCCGTACGGCCGTCGTCAGTCGGAGTGCGCCCCGGGATTCCGGAGCAGGTCGGCGGTGGCGGCGGCCCAGTCGATCGTGGCGAGCTCATCGCCGGCGGGAACCAGTTCGTAGGTGGAGGCCAGCCACTCCTCCAGCGGCGCCGCGGGCACTTCGAACAGGGCCGCCGTGTCCCTGGAGGTCAGTTGAAGCCAGGCGGTGGCCCGGTCCTCGTACCGCGACGGCCACATCCGTACGTCACCGGAGCCGCTCGCCGAGTGAAGTCCCCGTTGCAGGAGGTCGCGGCCGATCCGCCACAGCACCCGCGGGCCGCCTTGGACGAGGAATTCCACGCACACGGCCAGGGGCGCCTCCGGGGCGAACCGGAACTCCGCCCTGACGGCTTGTCGGGAGGAGACGCCCAACACGCGCTCGACGTGCAGGATCAGCTCAAGGCGGCCCTTCGGCATCGCTCGGCGGGCCTGTACACCGGATCGGTCACCGCTCATGATGTGGGGATCTCCCTCTGCGACGAAAGCTGGCCGGGCCTACTCTCGTCGGCGCGGGAGCGCCGTGCGTAAGTCATTTGACCGCCGAGGATCGCCGGTTTCGACGGTGATCAGGCAGCGAGGGACGCCTGCCGGCCCGACCGTCATCCGTATCCGCACGCTTCGCCCGGGCGGTCTCCACAGGGGCACTTGGGCGTTCGGGGCGCTTCGGGCACCGAGGGCGATCGACGATTGAGTCATTCGACTGTCGCCCCCCGATCCGCGCCTGGACGATCCTGGACCTGTCGTCGGCGTGTCAGGGCCGGCTGGTCGTCATGCTCGGAGGAGCCATCCGTGAACCGCACTCCAGTCGTCTTCATCCATGGCACCTGGCTGCACGCGCTTTCCTGGGAGCCATGGGCGGAGCGTTTCGCCGGTCGGGGGTTTCTCGCCCTCACACCAGGCTGGCCAGGTGAGGCCGCCACCATCACGGAGATGGGAACGCCGTCCGAGACGCTCGCGGGCATCCGCCTGGACACGCTGATCGACCACTACGCGGAAGTCATACGTTCATTCGAAGCCGCGCCGGTGATCGTCGGCCACTCGGTGGGCGGCCTCATCGCGCAGCATCTCATCGGAGCCGACATCGGCCGGGCCGCCGTGGCCATCGCACCCGCCCCCGTCAATGGCATCCCGCTGCCCGACTCCTCGGCCCGGTTGTGGACCCCTGACCAGGCGGATGCCGCCGGAGACCTGGTGTCCCTGTCTCCGGCCCGGTTCCACCGCGACTTCGCGAACGCGGTCGAGGCAGAGGAGTCCCACCGGCTCTTCAAGCGCTACGTCGTGCAGGCGCCCCGCCGTCTGGTGGCCGACCTCGGCCTCGCGGGCGGGGAGCGCAGCCCGCGCGCCGTGGCGGACGTCGGCAACGCGAACCGCGGCCCGCTCCTGCTGATCTCCGGGCAGGAGGACCGGCTGGTGCCCGACGCCGTCACGCGCGCGGTGTACAAGGCGTACGGCGACTCGACGGCCGTGACCGACCTGAAGCAGTTCGCGGACCGGTCCCACTCCCTGATCATCGACAACGGATGGAGATTCGTCGCCGACTACGTGCTCGGCTGGCTTGAGGAACGGGGTCTCCGTGCCCACACCTCGATGGGCTGACACACGGTCACACGTTCTGGCCGTCGGACAGCTTGGTCAGGGCGTCGCGCAGGGCCGCGCGTGCGGTGATGCCGAGTTTGGGGAAGACGCGGTAGAGGTGTGAGCTGACGGTGCGTGGCGACAGGTGCATGCGTTCGCCGATTTCCTTGTTGGTCAGGCCGCTCGCGGCGAGGTCCGCGATCCGGCGCTC
Organism: Streptomyces sp. NPDC004788; assembly: GCF_053601115.1. Lineage (NCBI taxonomy): Bacteria > Bacillati > Actinomycetota > Actinomycetes > Kitasatosporales > Streptomycetaceae > Streptomyces > Streptomyces sp. NPDC004788. The sequence goes on along the minus strand of NZ_JBSGBF010000125.1, from coordinate 3,812 downwards.
CTGCCAGGTCAGCGGGGTGAGATATGCCGAGGACGCGAGTGCGGGGGTACCGGTCGCGCGGAGTTCGGCCCGGGCACGTTCGGCCCAGGTGGTCGCTCCGAGCCGTTCGAAAGTCTCCGCCGCCAGGGCCAGCGGCCGTCGTGCCGCCCTGCGTCCCTGGGCGTGGCGATGGCGGATGCCGCGGGCGAGCCGGATGCGGGCGAGTTCGAAGGGGAAGTCGGCACCGGCGGGGTGGGCTTCGGCGCGGTCGTAAAGTGCCTCGGCCTCGGTGGGATCAGTGCTGGTCATGGCGAGGGCGCCGTAGGTGACCAGGGCGAGGCGGGGGGAGATGTCGGGGAGGCCCGCTTCCTGGGCGGCGAGGGCGTGCTTGCGGGCTTGTTCGGCGCGGCCGGTGTGGAGGGCGGCTTCGACGAGATCGAGAAGGGTACGGGAGGCCTGGTGGGCGTACGGGGCGAAGGAGCCGGGCGACGTGAGGCCGATGGCATGGAGGTAGGCGGCTTCGTAGTCGCCCTCGGCGAGAGCGGCGGCGGTGCCGATGGCGTCGGCGATCTGGGTGAGGAATCCGACGCCGCGGGGGCGGGCCCAGGCATCGACCAGGGCCTGCAGCTCCCGGGCCTCGTCGACCCGGCCGCGCAGAGCGGCCAGCAAGCCCACGTACGCATGAGTGTGGTAGACGAACAGACCGTGCCCGTGCGTCGTCGTCAGCTCCAGGCAACGTCGGCCGGTCCGCTCGGCCTCGTCCCACTCGCCCACCGCGATCTGGTCGAGCATGATCAGGTGCAGCATGGTCATGGCGTCGGCCAGGGCCCCCGCCTCCGCCTCGCGATCCACGGCGCGCTGCAGAATCGGCCGGTACCGGCTCAGCGTGTCCACGTGGTAGGAGGCGGCACCGAGCCGCGTGATGTCCCACGGTTCCAGGTGGAGGCCGGCGTAGGCGCGTTCCACCCGCTCCCGCACACCGGCGCCGCGACGCACCACGTCGCCCCAGGCGTCCTGGTAGATGCGTGAGTACGAGTGCACCAGATCGCCCAGCGAGTCGAGCAGCTCGTGAGTCCGTTCCCACCAGACCTCGTCACTCGCGTACTGGTTGATGGCCAGCAGCAGGTCGACCAAGCGAGTGAGCACCTCGTCCGGTTCCCGCGGCCCGCTGTCGCGCATGCTCTCGATCGCCGCGAAGACCTGCCGCTGCGCGGACCGGATGTCCCCGCCCTCGAAGAACGCGACATAGCCCGACGCCACCACGGAGTCCGGGGAAGCGTCCGTACCCGACCCGGTGCCCGCGCGGAGCAACTGCTGCGCCTGGTCCAGCTGGCCGGAGTGCCCGGCGATGTACGCCGCGCTGCCCAGCCGCCTGGACCGTTCCTCGTGGTTCTCGCTCAGCTCCGCGGCGCGGGTCAGCCACGTGATGGCGGCCAGCGCACCGCCACGCCGCGTCGCGGAGTCCGCCGCCGCCTCCAGGACGGCCGCCACCTCCTCGTCCGGATCGACCGTCGAGGCCGCCAGATGCGTGGCCCGCCGCTCGATGTCGTCACGGTGCACGCGGGCGAGAGCCGCGTGAGCGGCCCGCCGCTCGTTGGGCGTCGCCATCTGGACGACGGTCGAACGCACCAGCGGATGCCGGAACACGAAGTCGCCGCTCAGCGCGTCGATGTCCAGCAGACCGGCGGCCACCGCCTCGTGGGCATCCACCATGCGGTAGCGCGCGCCTCCCGTGGGGCCGGTCGCCGTGCCGGCACCGACGCCGTCCAGAGCGCCGTGCAGCAGCGCCGCTCGGACGTTGTCGCCGAGGGCTTGGATCCGGGCGCCGTACACCTTCTGGAGACGTTCGGGCAGTGGGATGGCGGTGTATCCGAACAGTGCCTCGTGTGTATGTCCGGCCCGGTTGCCGCGCACGTACGGGGGTAGTTCCAGCAGGGCCAGTGGGTTGCCCTGGGCCTCGTCCAGAATCAGCCGGCGGATCCGGGAGTCGAGCTCCGGGTGGCGCATGTCGAGGAGTTGCTCCGACGCCGTCCCCGAGAGCGTGGTCACCGCCAGTTCCGGAAGGGCGGCGGTGTCGAAGCCCGACGGCACGCCGGCACGCAGGCCGACGATGAGCTTCACCGAGCCGGCGGTGAGCCGGCGCCCCACGAATCCGCACACGTCGGTGCTGGAGGTGTCGAACCACTGGCCGTCGTCGAGCACCAGCAGCAGGGGCTGCTGCGAAGCAGCGAGGGACAGGAGGTCGAGGACGGCGATGCCAAGGGTCATGACCGAGGGAGGCGAGCTCTCGCTCCGGCCGAAGACGACGTCGAAGACCCTTCGGTGGCTGTCGTCGAGCCGGTCGATGGAGGAGAGCAGCGGGTACAGGAACTGGTGCAGGCCCGCGAACGGCAGCTCCGACTCGGCCTCGACGCCGGCCGCCCTGATCACTCGGTGCTTCTCGCTCTCGGCGACGCCCGCGACGTGGTCGAGCAGGGCGCTCTTGCCCACACCCGCGTCGCCGCGCAGGACGAGGGCCCGGCCTCCGGCGGCCGCGACGAGCTCGGACAGCACCGCCTGCTCGCGTTCGCGGCCGACCATCGCTCTTCCGATCGACTCCATCGTCCCCTACTTCCTTCCCCGTTGAAGCAGCCTTGTCCGAACGCCCGTGCAGTTCACGCGTACAGCACCCTACGGCGTTCGTCCCAGAGATACGTGCGGATGTGTGGAGATATGTGCTTGCGAGGCCGCCGCTGCGTCAGGACGTTCCGATGCCGTGCAGAAACGTGTCGACGACGACGTCGGCCGCCTGGCCAGGGCTCAGCTCGGCGCTCTGTCGGGACACCAGGTTCATGAGCTGCGGCAGCAGCGCGCTGGCCCATCCCGCGGGAAGACCGGGCCGGAGCAGTCCTTCGTCGGTGGCGCGTTGGAGGAAGGCGTCGACTTCGCGTACGGCGGCGTCGCGGCGTGTGTGGACGGTCTCGTCGGCGAGCATACGGGCGAGGTCGACGGGCCAGGTGCGGTTGACGGAGATGATGTTCTCGACGTAGCGGTGCAGGGCGACCGCGACGGGTGCCTCGCGGAGCCGTGCGTCCTCGATGGCCCGTTCGATGGCCGTGAGGCGCGCTGTGTAGATGGCGGCGAGGAGGTCCTCGCGGGAGTCGAAGCGCCGGTAGACGGTGCTCCGGTCCACGCCCGCTTCGGCGGCGATGCTGGCGATGCTCACGCTGGGATCGGCGGCGAGCATGCGGGCTCCGGTGGTCAGGACTGCTTCCAGGTTGCGCGCTGCGTCGGCTCTCACCGTCCCGAGTCTAGCCAGGAAGTGTGGCGCCTGAGGCGTCTACAGCCACTTGCATGTGGAGCGCTGCCAGTTAAGCACCACATTCGAGCCGCAGATAGCAGATCTGTCGGACCTTCGATCCGGAACGGCGGAGCGCCGGCCCTTCACGCCTGAATGTGCCGCCAATGCCGGTGATCAACTGTTCTTCAAGACTCTTATGTTTCGTCTACAACCAGAAGTGCTACATTGGAGTTGCATTTAGACGCGGGGTCCGAACGGACGGGACCGATGCCACCAGAAGGGAGAAAGCGCGCGTGATCACCTACGACCGGCTTTTCATCGGGGGATCCTGGGTGGAGCCGAGCGACCCGGAGCTGCTGGACATCGCCTCGCCGCACGACCGGTCGGTGGTCGGTCGTGCCGCGCAGGCGCGGCCGGCGGCCGGGGGGGGCGCGGGGGGGGGGGGCCCGGCCCCCCCCGCGCTCTCACACACCCCCCCCCTCGCCCACCCCCCCCCGCACCACCGGGTGCCGCGTGCGCCCCCCGGCCAGGTCCCGGTCGGCGACGCCCTCGC
>NZ_JBSGBF010000124.1:0-20490 GCF_053601115.1 Streptomyces sp. NPDC004788 | reverse complement strand
CCCACGGGGGGGGGGGGGGGCGGTGGGGGGGGGGGGCCCAACACGGTCGGCCCCCCCCCCGGGGGGCGGGGGGCACGGCCCACAACTTGGGGGGCCCCCAACTTTGCGGGGCGGCCCCACTCATGTCGACGTGTTCGGCGAGGCGCAGGCCGCCTCAGTGATGGCCGCCCTGCTGCTCGTCGCGCCGGCGCTGCCAGCGTTCTTCGATGCGGGTCATCATCGAGCGGCGCTGCCGGGTGCGATGGCCGCCGGCGGCGGCTCCGCGCAGGTGTTCGCCCGGCTTGGGGGCCTTGCGCCAGCCGGTGACCGCCAGGACCGCGCAGCCCAGCATGACGAGGAAACCCACCACGCTGATCCAGATCTGCTGGGCGACCATTCCGGCCATGAGGAGCGCGATACCCACCAGGAAGCCGGCGACTGCCTGGTAGACCCGTCGCCGGGTGTACGTACGCAGTCCGCTTCCCTCGAGCGCTGTCGCGAACTTGGGATCTTCGGCGTACAGCGCTCGCTCCATCTGCTCGAGCATTCGCTGCTCGTGCTCCGAGAGCGGCACGGAGTCCTCCTAGTCGTCGGTCGCGGGGGCGACCGGTTTGCGGCCCTTTCAGGATAGGCAGGGAATCGCCCCCGTGAAACCCGCCCTCAATGCCAAATCGCCAATCCGGGCCGCCATGCGGATCGGATGCTGAGGCGTTGATTCCCCGGCCCCCAGTCCGTCATGCCGGATGGTGTCTTCCGATCATACGGGGACAAGTCCCCGTTCGGCGGGGCTGTGGCGTACTCCATCCGCCGCTGCGCCGCTGATCAGCGGGTACTCCGGCGCACCGGGGCCGGGGCCCCGGTGCACGGCCGTGCGGGTGGCACGCTCGCGCGCGTGACCGGTGCGGTCAGGCGTGCTTCGTGCCCAGGACGTGGAGCTGGGTGGCGATCGCCTGGAAGGACGGCAGCTCGGCGGCCGCCGCCTCCAGGCGGAGCAGGGCCTCGGCGGCGCCGGGCTCGGTGTCGACGAGGACGCCGGGCACGAGGTCGGCGAAGACCCGTACGCCGTGCACGGCGCCGACGTCGAGGCCGGCGTCGGCGGCGAGGCCGGTGAGCTGGTCGGCGGTGAAGCGCCGCGGCACCGGGTCGCCGGCGCCCCAGCGCCCGTCCGGGTCGCTCAGCGCGTTCCGGGCCTCGGTGAAGTGGCCGGCGAGCGCGCGGGCCAGGACGGCGCCGCCGAGGCCGGCGGCGAGCAGGCTGAGGCTGCCGCCGGGCCGCAGCGCGGCGGCGGCGTTGCGCACGCCCTCGGCCGGGTCGTCCACGTACTCCAGGACGCCGTGGCACAGGACGGTGTCGAAGCCCTCGCGGTCGACGACGTCGAAGAGCCCGCGGATGTCGCCCTGGACGCCGGTGACCCGGTCGGCGACGCCGGCCTCGGCGGCGCGCCGCTCCAGGGCGAAGAGCGCGTTGGGGCTGGGGTCGACGACGGTGACCCGGTGGCCGAGGCGGGCCACCGGGACCGCGAAGTTGCCGGAGCCGCCGCCCGTGTCGAGGACATCGAGGCCGTCCTGCCCGGTGGCCTTGACCCGGCGGTCGAGGGCGTCTTTGAGGACGTCCCAGACGACGGCGGTGCGCAGGGAGGCACGCGACGGGCGCGAGGTCGCCTCTCGACCGGAGACAGCGGAAGGGTCCGACACGGCTGTTGACTCCTCGGTGACGGTGGCTTACTCCCCCACCCTATGGCCTGAGGCGTGCTGCACCGATCATCCCGTGGCCTCCCCGGCACCGGGCTGCCTCGGCAGCACCGGCTGGAGCGCGAGCAGCCGCTCCACCAGGCGCAGGAAGAGGGCGGCGTCGCGGAGCAGGTCGTCGGCGTCGCGGCGGCTGGCGGCGCCGGTGATGCCCGCCTCGGCACGGGCCCGGCGCTCGGCGCCGGAGGCGAAGAGGGCGCTCCACTCCGTGAGCTCGGGCGCTATCTCCGGGAGCACCTCCCAGGCGCTGCGGATACGGGCCCGCCTGCGTGGGTCGCGCTCGGGCCGGCCGCGGGCGGCGAGCACGGCGGCGGCGGTGCGCAGGGCGGCGAGGTGCGCGGTCGCGTACCGCTCGTTGGGCACGTCGAGGGCGGCGGCCTCGTCGAGTCCGGCCCTGGCCTTGGCGAGCAGGTCGAGGGCGGCGGGCGGGGCCGACGTGCGGCGCGGGACGGGGTGGATGTCGGACGCGGGTCCGAGCTGGGCGGGGGCAGGGCGACTTCCGGTGTGGCGCCGGGGCGTGGCTGCGGCGGGGTTGCCGGCCATGACGAGCCTCCTGTCGTCGGGTGACGGCGCTGTGGCCGTATGTGCTCATCGTGCACGGCACCACTGACAATCGCGCTGACCTGGGGCTTTGCCAGCAGGCCGACTCAGCGGTAACTTTTGAACTGACTGGTCAGTTCAAAAGAGGGGGGATGGTGGAAGCGAACCACGGCGCCGCCGTCGTCGCGGACGGATTCGGACTGAAGGGCCCGCGCGGCTGGGCGTTCCAGGGGATCGGCTTCGAGGCCGCCCCCGGCAGCCTCGTCGCCATCGAGGGCCCTTCCGGGTCGGGCCGCACCTGCCTGCTGCTCGCGCTCACCGGCCGGATGAAGGCCCAGGAGGGCCGTGCCGAGGTGGGCGGGCTGTCGCTGCCCCGCAAGATGGCGGCCGTGCGCCGGATCAGCGCACTCGGCCCCGTCCCGGGCGTCAGCGACCTGGACCCGGCCCTGACCGTCGCCGAGCACCTGCGCGAGCGGGCCCTGCTCCAGCGCCGCTTCGACGGTTCCCTCAAGGCCCTGCTGCGCCCGCCGGCCGAGCGCCGCGCCGCCGCGAAGGCCCGGATCGACGAGGCCCTGGCCGCCGCCGGACTCGACCTCGCGACCCTGCCGAAGGGCGACCGCACCTCCGTACGCGATCTGGAGCGCCTGGAGGCGCTGCGCCTGTCGATCGCGCTCGCCCTGATCGGCGAGCCCCGGCTGCTCGCCCTGGACGACGTCGACCTCAAGCTGTCGGACGCCGACCGCGCCGAGGCCTGGGGCCTGCTGCGGTCCCTCGCCGCGGCCGGCACCACCGTCCTCGCCGTCTGCAGCGAGGCCCCCGAGGACGCTCTGAAGGTCTCCACGGCCCCCGCCCCGAGGCGCACCAAGCCGGCGGAGCCGGCCGAGCCCACGAAGGCCGAGCCCGCGGAGACCGAGTCCACGAAGACCGAGCCCGCGAAGACCGAGCCCGCGGAGACCGAGTCCGCGAAGAGCGAGGCCACGAAGGCCGAAGCGGCCGACGTCGCCACCGAAAACGACACGAAGTCCGAGAAGGGGGAGTCCGGTGCGCTCGCACAAGCTCGCCGCGCTTGAGCTGAAGCGGTTCGGCAGGGGGAAGCTGCCGCGGGCCGCGCTCGTCGCGATCCTGCTGCTGCCGCTGCTGTACGGCGCGCTGTACCTGTGGTCGTTCTGGGACCCGTACAGCAGGCTCGACAAGATCCCCGTGGCCCTCGTCAACGAGGACAGGGGCGCCACCGCCGGCGGCCAGAAGATCACCGCGGGCGCCGACATCACCAAGAAGCTCCGCGACAGCGCCGTCTTCGACTGGCACGAGGTGAGCGACGCCGAGGCCCGCGCGGGCGTCGAGGACGGCACGTACTACCTGTCCCTGACGATGCCCGCCGACTTCAGCGAGCGGATCGCCTCCAGCTCCGGAGACTCCCCCGAGACCGGTGCCCTGAAGGTCCGTACGAACGACGCCAACAACTACATCGTCGGCTCGATCTCCCGCACGGTCTTCTCCGAGGTGCGCGCCGCCGCCTCCACCAACTCCTCGCGCAAGTTCCTCGACAAGATCTTCATCTCCTTCTCCGACCTGCACGACGCCACCGCCGAGGCGGCCAAGGGCGCCGGTGACCTCAAGGAGGGCGTCGACAAGGCGAAGGCCGGCTCCAAGAGCCTGGCCGACGGCCTGAAGGACGCCAAGAAGGGCAGCGGTCAGCTGGCCGGCGGCATCCGGAAGCTCGACAAGGGCTCCGCGGACCTGGAGAGCGGTTCGCGTCAGGTCGCCAACGGCACCCAGCAGCTCGCCGACAAGGTGAACGGCACCGCCGACAAGGTCCGCCCCTACCTCGCGAACAACGGCAAGTCGATCCGCGACACCGCCCGCCTCGTCTCCGACTCGGCGACCGCCGTCCGGCACAACCTGGACGACCTGGTGCGCCGGGCCCCGATCGCCCGCAGCGCCGCCCACAAGGCCGACGAGGACCTGTCCGCGTACTACCAAAAGCAGTGCACGGACAACCTGCTCGCCGACGCCAAGGGCTGCGCGCTGCTGAAGAAGGCATCGGTCACCGCCGGCGACGTCTCGAAGATCGCCGACGACCTGAACGAGCTGACCAAGGACAGCAACGGCGACCTGAAGACCCTCGACGCCCGGCTCGCCAAGCTCAAGAAGGACGCCGACGAGCTGGCCCGGCGCGCTCCGCACCTGGACCAGGACGTCGAGGGCGCCATCAAGAAGATCAACGAGCTGAACGCGGGCGCCCACAAGGTCGCCGACGGCGCCGACCGGCTGCACACCGGCCTCACCAGCGCCCGTTCCGGCTCGGCCGGCCTCGACACCGGCGTCGGCAAGCTGAAGAAGGGCGCCGGTCAGCTCGACGGCGGTCTGTTCAAGCTGGCGGACGGCTCGGGCCAGCTGGCCACCGGCCTCAAGGACGGCGTCGACAAGATCCCCGACTACGACAAGCAGGACCGCGACCGCCGCACCGAGGTCATGGCCGACCCGGTCAGGCTCGCCGCCCAGTCGATGCACAAGGCGCCGAACTACGGCACCGGCTTCGCCCCGTACTTCATCCCGCTCTCCCTCTGGGTCGGCGCGATGGTCGCGTACATGATCATCCAGCCGCTCAACCGGCGCGCCCTCGCCGCCGGCGCCTCCGCCTGGCGGATCGCGCTCGCGGGCTGGCTGCCGGTCGCCGCGATCGGCGTGCTCCAGGTGGGCGCCCTGATGTCCGTGCTGCACTGGGGCCTCGGCCTGCAGATGGCCAGGTCCGCCGGCACCGTCGGCTTCCTCGCCCTGGTGACCTGCTGCTTCGCCGCCATCATCCAGTGGCTCAACGCCCGCTTCGGCGCGGCCGGCCGCATCCTGGTGCTCGCGGTCCTGATGCTCCAGCTCACCTCGGCGGGCGGCACCTACCCCGTCCAGACCAGCCCGGGCTTCTTCAACGCCATCCACCCCTACCTGCCGATGACCTACGTGATCGGGGCGCTGCGCCGGCTCATCACCGGCGGCCCCCTCGGGCCGGTCTGGCAGGCGGTCGCCGTGCTCGCCGCCTTCACGCTCGGCGCGCTCGCGCTGACCGCGGTCTCCGCCCGGCGCAAGCAGGTGTGGACCCTGGACCGGCTGCACCCCGAACTGTCCCTGTAAGAAGACGGTCTCTGCGAGAAGACCGGTCTCTGTGAGAATCGAGCCCATGGACAGCAGCAGCACCAGACGGCAGGCCACCCGCGCGAAGCTCTACGAAGCGGCCGTCACCCTCATCGCGGAGCAGGGCTTCTCGGCGACCACGGTGGACGAGATCGCCGAGCGGGCCGGGGTGGCCAAGGGCACCGTCTACTACAACTTCAAGAGCAAGACGGAGCTCTTCGAGGAGCTGCTGCGGCACGGCGTGTCCCTCCTCGCCGCCTCCCTGCGGACGGCGGCCGAGGAGACCGCCGCGCGCGGCGGCACCCGGATAGAGGCGCTGGACGCGATGATCCGGGCCGGCCTGGTCTTCATCCAGCGCTATCCGGCCTTCACCCAGCTGTACGTGGCGGAGCTGTGGCGCACCGGCCGGGCCTGGAACTCGACCCTCCTGGTGGTCCGTCAGGAGGCCGTCGCCGTCGTCGAGAACGTGCTGCGCGAGGGTGTGACGGCCGGTGAGTTCAGCGACGAGATCGACGTGCAGCTGACGGCGTCCGCGCTGGTCGGCATGGTCCTGGTGGCCGCGCTCGACTGGCAGGCCTTCCAGAGCGAACGCTCCCTGGACGACGTGCACTCCGCGCTCTCGCGGCTGCTGCACGGCCGCGTGCACGGCTGCTGAGCCCGGGCGTCCCGCCAGGTCCGGAAGCCCGCCGGGTCCGGGAGCCTGAGAACGCAGGAACCGCAGGAAACGCCGGTCCGGCGAGGCTCGATCCCCCCGAGCCTCGCCGGACCGGCGTGGTTTCACAGCGGCAGGCGCGCGGCGCCGTTCCGCCGCCCCGTGTCGGCGGTGCCGGAGCCGCGCCCCTTCCGTGCGGTCCACTCTCCCTTCCGCGCAGGTCACGGCCCATCCGCGCACCTACTCATCTCGGCCTCTAGGTACGCGTACTCAGGGCTGGCTACGATCGCGGACGTGTCCGTACTCCCCCTGGTCTTCACCAGCGGCTGGGCGAGCGGGATCAACGCCTACGCCGTGGTCCTGCTGCTCGGCGTGCTCGGCGCGACCGGGCTCACCGACGAGGTGCCCGAGGCGCTGCAGCGGCCCGACGTGCTGATCGCCGCCGGGCTGCTGTTCCTGTGCGAGGCGGTCGCCGACAAGATCCCGTACGTCGACTCCGTCTGGGACTCCGTCCACACGGTGATCCGGCCGGTCGGCGGGGCGGTGGTGGCCGCGCTGCTCGCCGGGCAGTCGGGTTCGCTGCCCGAGCTGGCGGCGGGCGCGGTCGGCGGCTCGACGGCCCTGCTGAGCCACGCCGTGAAGGCGGGGACGCGGATGGCGGTCAACACCTCGCCCGAGCCGTTCTCCAACATCGTCCTGTCCACGGCGGAGGACCTCGGGGTGGCCGGTCTGGTCGCGCTGGCGCTCTTCCATCCGGTCGCGGCGGCGAGCGTCGCCGCCGTCCTGCTCGTCCTCGGTCTGGCGACGCTGGGCTTCCTCGTCCAGCGGATCCGCCGCTTCCGGCGCCGCCGGGCCCAGCGCCGGGCGGAGAAGCGGCTCGCGGCACAGCCGGTCCGGCCACCTTCCGGGTGAAGTGTCAGTGGGGGCCGATAAGGTCCCTGGCATGGCACGGATTGTGGTGATCGGCGCGGGACTCGGCGCCATGGCGGCCGCCGCCAGGCTCGCGGTGGCGGGCCATCGGGTGACGGTGTACGAGATCAACTCGACGTACGGCGGCGGCGTGCGCCGGCTGGAGCGCGACGGCTTCGGGTTCGACACCGGCCCGGGGCTGCTCCATCTCCCGGCCGTGTACCGCGATCTGTTCGTGAAGACCGGCAAGCAGCCGCTCGAGGAGTGCGTGACGCTCACCCAGGTCGATCCGGCGAGCCGTCATGTCTTCGCCGACGGCACGACGGTCGATCTGCCGAACGCCTCGCGGGCGGGCACGGTCGCCGCCCTGGACGCGGCGCTCGGCGCGGGCGCGGGCGAGCGCTGGGGCGAGTTCCTGGTGCGGGCCCGCGAGACGTGGGACCGCACCCGGCGCCCGCTCCTGGAGGAGCCGCAGGCCGCGGACACCTCGGCGCTCGGCCGGGAGCCGTATCCGGCGGTCAAGGCGGGCCTGCTGCGCCGCCCGACCACCACGCTCGCCCAGATCGGCGCCCGCGAGCTGCGCGACCCGCGGCTCGCCGCGCTCCTCGACTCGTACGCGTGGGGGTACGGCTTCGACCCGGCCACCGCCCCCGCCTCGGCGGCCGTGCTGCCGTACATGGAGCAGACCTTCGGCAGCTGGTACGTGGCCGGCGGCATCCGGGCGCTCGCGGACGCGGTGTACGAGCGGTGCCTGCAGCGGCGGGTGGAGTTCGTCTTCGACACCGAGGTCACCGACGTGCTGCGGGAGCACGGCCGGGCCGTCGGGCTGAAGCTGGCGGGCGGCGAGACCGTGCTCGCGGACCACGTCGTCGCGGGCGCGCCCGTGCCGATGCTCTATCAGGAGCAGATCGTCGGCTGGGAGCGGCAGGACGAGTGGCCGCACTTCCAGCCGGTGCGGACGGGCCGGGTGACGGTCTGTCTGGCGCTGCGCGGCGGCCGGGAGTCCGGCGCCGTCCACCGCACGGTGGTGCACGCCACCGGGGACCTGCCGACCGTGACGGTGCTGCGGCCCGACGACCCGGCGCTGCGGCCGGACGACGCGCACGAGTCGGTGACGGTCACGGCGACGGAGGGCGTCCTGTCGTCCTGGGACGAGTTCGCCGAGAAGATGCTGATACAGGCCGAGATGGTGGTGCCCGGCCTGCGCGAGCGGCTGCTGTGGCGGGAGGTCCGCACCCCCGACGACACGCTCCTGGAGACGGGCGCGGCCGAGGTCCCGGGGCCGGCCCTGGCCGGGGACCGCGGCCGCTGGCTGCCGGCGGCGAACGGGTCACCGGTTCCCGGGCTCTATTTCGTCGGCGGCTGGTCGCACCCGGGAGGCGGGCTGGCGCACGCCGGCATGTCGGGCGCGCTGGTGGCCGGTCTGATCGTGGAGGGCGCGGACTTCCGCGGCTCGCAGTGACCGCCCGGCCCGTCGCGGTCGGGGGTCAGTAGCGGTACTGCTGGTCCTCGCCGTATCCGTACGGCTGCTGGTGCTGGTGCTGGTCCGGGTGCTGCTGGTCGGTGTCGCGCTGCTGCGGCACCCAGATGCCGCCGGGCGGGGTGTCGTAGGTGTACGAGGGGGCGTACGGGTCGGCGTACGGCTGCTGAGGGTAGGCGCCGTACTGCTGGCCGGTGTCCGCGTACTGCTGCCCGGCGTCCGCGTACTGCTGGCCGATGTACGGGTCCGAGTAGGCCGCGTACTGCTGCTGGGCCTCGGCTCCGTAGTCGTACGCGGGCTGCTGCTCGTACCCGGTGGCGTAGGGGTCGGCGTACTGCGGCTGCTGCTCGTACGAGGTGCCGTAGACGGCGTACTGGCCGGTGTCCTCGGGGAGCGGCTGCGGCTCGTACACGGCCGTGGTCTCGGCCGCGGCCAGGGCGTCGTCCCCGGCTGCCGGGTCGGCGGAGTCCGCCGGCTCGTACGAGAGGTCGGTGACCTCCAGGGTCGGACCGGTCCGGTCCGCGGACGGCCGGGAGCGACGGCGTCGGCTGGCGCCCGGGCGGCCGCCGAGGGCCCAGCCGGTGGAGAAGCCGCGCCGGAAGGAGAGGGTCACATAGGTCTGGCCGACGGCGAAGGCGACGGCGCCGAGGACGATGACGACCACGGACGGCAGCAGCACGCCGAGCACCACGCCGAGGAAGCCGCCGAAGGCGAGCAGCCGCCAGCGCAGCCGCGCCTTGTACTGCAGCAGCACCTCACCGAGCAGCCACAGCGCCACGACACCGAACGCGATGTAGAGGACCGTCCACCCCATGCCCGCCCCTCTCCTACGGCCTCCGCCGCGGGTAGGGGCGGGTACGGCCGGTCAGGACTGCGCGTGCAGTCCGAGATTCTCGTAGATCTCGAGCGTCGCCCTGGAGTTGTTGAGCGTGATGAAGTGCAGTCCGGGGACACCCTCGGAGAGCAGCCGCGCACAGAACTCCGTCGCGAACTCGATGCCCATGGAGCGTACAGCGGCCGGATCGTCCTTGACGGCGAGGATGCGCTCTTTCACGTGCGCGGGGAAGGCGGCGTTGCTCAGGGTGGGCAGCCTTTCCAGCGTCTTGAGGCTGACGACGGGCATGACCTCGGGGATGATCGGGGTCTCGCAGCCGGCCTTCTCGACGCTGTCGCGCAGTCGCAGGTACGCCTCCGGGTCGAAGAACATCTGGGTGATCGCGTAGTCGGCGCCGGCCCGGCACTTGTCCACGAAGTGGCGCACGTCGGTGTCCCAGTCCAGGGACCGCGGGTGCATCTCGGGGAAGGCGGCGACGCCCACGCAGAAGTCGCCGGACTCCTTGATCAGCCGGACCAGGTCGGCCGCGTAGTGGACGCCCTCGGGGTGGGCGACCCACTCGCCGAGCGGGTCGCCCGGCGGGTCGCCGCGGACGGCGAGCATGTTCCGGATGCCGGCGTCGGCGTACTGGCCGAGGATGTTGCGCAGCTCGGCGACGGAGTGGTCGACGGCGGTGAGGTGCGCGACCGGGGTGAGGGTGGTGTCGGAGGCGATCTTCTGGGTGGCCTTGACCGTGCCGCCGCGCGTGGAGCCGCCGGCGCCGTAGGTCACGGAGACGAAGCTCGGTGCGACCGCCTCGATGCGGCGCATGGCGTTCCAGAGGCTCTGCTCGCTCTTCTCGGTCCGGGGGGCGAAGAACTCGAAGGAGTACGTGGTGTCGCCGGACGCGAGGATCTCGCGGACCGTGCGTGCACGGTCCGAGCGGACGGAAGCGGTACCAAGGGCCATACGGGCAGGTTAGACGCGGTCCAAGGTCGGGGTGAAGCCGAGTCCGCGTTGTGGACACCTTTCAGGACACCCTGGCCGCCCGTCCCAGCATCCGGATGCCCGGATTCCGCGCGCCGGACGATGCGCCGGACCGGGCGACGTGCCCCGCCCCGGGGCGTCGGCGGCGCCGCTGTCAGGCGAGGCGCTCGCGGACCCGCTTGGCGAGGGAGGCCGCGGCGGCGGCCGGGTCGGCGGCCTCGGTGAGGGCGCGGACGACCACGATCCGGCGGGCGCCGGCGTCGAGGACCTCGTCCAGGTTGGTCTCGTCGATGCCGCCGATGGCGAACCAGGGGCGGTCCTGGGCGAGCCCCGCCGCGTACCGCACGAGGTCGAGGCCCGGGGCGTACCGTCCCGGCTTGGTGGGGGTGGGCCAGCACGGCCCGGTGCAGAAGTAGTCCACGCCCGGCTCGGCGGCGGCCGCGGCCACCTCCGTCTCGGCGTGGCAGGAACGGCCGATCAGCACCTCGTCGCCGAGGATGGCGCGGGCGGCGGGCACGGGCAGGTCGCCCTGGCCGAGGTGGAGCACGTCGGAGCCGATGGCGTGGGCGACGTCGGCCCGGTCGTTGACGGCCAGGAGCTTGCCGTGGCGGCGGCAGGCGTCGGCGAGGACGGCCAGGTGCTCCAGCTCCTCCCCCGCCTCCATGCCCTTGTCGCGAAGCTGCACGATGTCGACGCCGGAGGAGAGCACGGCGTCGAGGAAGTCGGGCAGGTCGCCCTGGCGCTTCCGGGCGTCGGTGCACAGGTAGAGCCGGGCGTCGGCGAGCTGCGCGCGAGGCGTGGACATGGTGTTTCCCCCCTGGTGGGTGGTGCCGGTGCCGGGCCGGCCCGGAAGGGACCGGCCCGGCACCCGCAGGTGCTGTGGAACTGCTCGGCGATTGCGTCAGACGGCGAGCGCCTGGGCCCGGCGCTTCACCTCCGTGCCGCGATTCTCGCCGAGGGCCTGCGCGGGCGTGCCCGGCAGGGTCGGATCCGGAGTGAAGAGCCACTCCAGCATCTCTTCGTCACTGAAGCCGTCGTCCCGCAGGAGCGTCAGGGTCCCGGAGAGGCCCTTGACGACCTTGCCGTCCTGGATGAAGGCGGCCGGCACCTGGAGGATCTTCTCGCCGGGGCGCACCTCGCGGCGCACGGCGATCAGCTGGCCCTCCTTGACCAGCTGCCGGACGCGCGTCACCTCGACGTCCAGCATCTCCGCGATGTCGGGGAGGAAGAGCCAGGCGGGGACGAGAGCATCGGTCTTTGCGTCAATCTCGGTCACGGGACAAGCCTGCCATCCCGGACTGACAGTCGGTAGTCGGGCCCTACCGGACTGCGGCCTTCAGGGGGACGGACGGGTCCGCGGCCCGTGCCGGGTCGACCGCGGCGCGCTGCTCGACCAGCCGCCGCCCCTGGGCCAGGTCGCGCGGCCGGCCGACCGCGAGCAGGGCCACGGGGACGTCGTCGCGCAGCCAGAGGACGGTCCACGCCGGTTCGGCCGGGTCGCCGCGCCACAGCAGGGTGTCGGCGGCGCCGTGGTGGCCGGCGTACTGGACGAAACGGCCGAACTGCTCGGACCAGAAGTACGGCACCGGGTCGTAGGCGGGGACGGTCGAGGCGGGCGCCCCGTCGACCTCGGCGACGATGGCGGCGGCGACCGTGCGCGGGCCCTGGAGGGCGTTGTCCCAGTGGTGGACGAGGAGCCGTTCGCCGTAGCGGGCGGAGGGGAAGGAGGCGCAGTCGCCGACGGCGTACACGTCGGGCAGCGAGGTGCGCAGCCGGTCGTCGGCGCTGAGCGCGCCGCTCGGGTCGAGGGCGGCGCCGGAGCCGGCCAGCCAGTCGGTGGCAGGGCGGGCGCCGATGCCGACGACGACGGCGTCGGCGGCGAGTTCGACGGTCCGCCCGTCCGCGTCGGTGAGGACGACCCGGCCCTCCTCGACGCGGTCGACGCGGGCGGCGAGCCGGAGTTCGGCGCCGCTGTCGGCGTACCAGCCGGCCATCGGGGCGGTGACCTCGGCGGGCAGCGCGCCGGCCAGCGGCCGGTCGGCGGCCTCGACGACGGTGACGGCGCAGCCGGCCTCGCGTGCGGCGGTGGCGAACTCGGCGCCGATCCAGCCGGCGCCGACCACCACGATGTCGTGGCGGCGCGCCAGGACGGTGCCGAGCCGGGCGGCGTCGTCGAGGGTGCGCAGCAGGTGCACGCCGGGGACGCCCTCGCTGCCCGGCAGGGTGAGCGGGTGGGCGCCGGTGGCGACGACGAGGGTGTCGTACGGGACCGGGCCGGCCTCGGTGTCGACCTCGTGGGCGCCGGGGCGGAGCCCGGTGACCTCGACGCCGAGGCGGAGCTCGACGCCGAGTGACTCGAAGTCGACGTCGAAGGCGGAGTCCTCGGCCTTGCCGAGGAGGACCGCCTTGGAGAGCGGCGGCCGGTCGTAGGGCTGGTGGGGCTCGGCGCCGATGAGGGTGACGGGGCCGGTGAAGCCCTGTTCGCGCAGGGCGACGGCGGTCTGCACTCCGGCCATCCCGGCGCCGGCGATCACTACACGGTGGGGAACCTGCTTCTGCTCGCTCACCCGACCACCTTACGCATCTGACGAATCGTCAGGAAGGGAGGGTCCTGCGGGACCGGGCCGGCTGCGGTTAGTCTGACCGGCGTAGAGCACTCGCGGGAGCCTGGACGCACCGGGCTGAGAGGGAGGCTGACCGGCCTCCGACCGTACGAACCTGATCCGGGTCATGCCGGCGAAGGGAGGGGCTGGACGCCCATGTCGCGTACCACCGGTCGAACCGGCACATCCGGAACATCCGGCACATCCACCGCTGTCGACGTCCTCGTCGTCGGGGGCGGAATCATCGGCCTGGTCACGGCCTGGCGGGCCGCGCAGCGCGGACTGCGCACCGCCGTGGCCGACCCCGGACCGGGCGGCGGGGCCGCCCGGGTGGCGGCCGGCATGCTCGCCGCCGTCACCGAACTCCACTACGGCGAGGAGACCCTCCTCGGCCTCAACCTCGAATCCGCCCGCCGCTACCCCGACTTCGTCGCCGAGCTCACCGAGGCCTCCGGCGGCCTGGACACCGG
The DNA here is from genome assembly GCF_053601115.1 of Streptomyces sp. NPDC004788. Taxonomy (NCBI): domain Bacteria; kingdom Bacillati; phylum Actinomycetota; class Actinomycetes; order Kitasatosporales; family Streptomycetaceae; genus Streptomyces; species Streptomyces sp. NPDC004788. The sequence continues at coordinate 7,179 of NZ_JBSGBF010000124.1, read as the reverse complement.
CTACCGCGCCTGCGGCACCCTCGCCGTCGCCCTCGACGCCGACGACCGCGCCCACCTGCGCGAACTGCACGCCCTGCAGACCCGCTGCGGGCTGGCCTCGGAGTGGCTGAGCGGCCGCGACTGCCGGCGCCTGGAGCCGATGCTGGCGCCGGGCGTCCGGGGCGGGCTGCGGGTCGACGGCGACCACCAGGTCGACCCGCGACGGCTCGCCGCCGCGCTGCTGGCCGCGTGCGAACGGGCCGGGGTGGTCTTCCACCGCGCCGTGGCCGAGCGGCTCACGGTGGTACGGGACCGGGCCCGCGGCGCCGTCCTGGCCGGGGGCGCGGAGGTGACCGCCGACCAGGTCGTGCTCGCCGCGGGCAGCCTGAGCGGGCGGCTCGACGGCGTACCGGCGGAGGTGCTGCCGCCCGTGCGGCCCGTGAAGGGGCAGGTGCTGCGGCTGCGGGTGCCGCCCGCGTACGCGCCGTTCCTCTCCCGGACCGTCCGCGCGGTCGTCCGCGGCAGCCACGTCTACCTCGTGCCGCGCGAGAACGGCGAGCTGGTCGTCGGCGCCACCAGCGAGGAGCTGGGCTGGGACACCACGGTCACCGCCGGCGGGGTGTACGAGCTGCTGCGCGACGCGCATGAGCTTGTCCCCGGCATCACCGAACTGCCCCTCACCGAGACGCTCGCCGGGCTGCGCCCCGGCTCCCCCGACAACGCGCCGCTGCTCGGCCCCAGCGCACTGCCCGGGCTGCACCTGGCGACCGGCCACTACCGCAACGGGGTGCTGCTCACCCCGGTCACCGGCGACCTCATGGCGGAGGCCCTCACGACCGGCGCCCTGCCGGAGGAGGCGCGCGCCTTCACCGCCCGCCGCTTCTCCCCCTCCCACCTGAGCTCCCCCGCCCACCCGGACTCCCCCGCACACCTGGAGCACGCATGAACCTGTCCGTGAACGGCGAGGGCCGGGTCCTGGACGGCCCCGTGTCCCTCGACGCCCTCGTCGCGACCCTCACCGCCGCTCCGGCCGGAGTGGCCGCCGCCGTCAACGAGACCGTCGTCCCGCGCAGCCAGTGGGCCACGACCCTGCTCGGCGACGGCGACCGGGTCGAGGTCCTCACCGCGGTACAGGGAGGCTGAGCGCGATGTCCGACGACGTCTTCCTGCTCGGCGGTACGGAGTTCTCCTCCCGCCTCATCATGGGGACGGGCGGGGCGCCCAGCCTCGACATCCTCGAACGCGCGCTGGTGACGAGCGGCACGCAGCTGACCACCGTCGCCATGCGCCGCCTCGACCCGACGGTGCGGGGGTCCGTCCTCTCCGTCCTCGACCGGCTCGGCATCCAGGTCCTGCCGAACACGGCCGGCTGCTACACGGCCGGCGAGGCCGTGCTGACCGCGCGGCTCGCGCGGGAGGCGCTCGGCACGGAGTGGATCAAGCTGGAGGTCATCGCCGACGAGCGCACGCTGCTGCCGGACGGCGAGGAACTGCTCGCCGCGGCGGAGACCCTCGTCGACGACGGCTTCGTCGTCCTCCCCTACACGAACGACGACCCGGTCCTCGCGCGCAAGCTGGAGGACGTCGGCTGCGCCGCGATCATGCCGCTCGGCTCCCCCATCGGGTCCGGCCTCGGCATCCGCAACCCGCACAACTTCGAGCTGATCGTGGAGCGGGCGGGCGTGCCGGTGATCCTCGACGCGGGGGCCGGCACCGCCTCCGACGCGGCCCTCGCCATGGAGCTCGGCTGCGCCGCCGTCATGCTCGCGTCCGCCGTCACCCGGGCCCAGGAGCCCGTCCTCATGGCCGACGCCATGCGTCACGCGGTGGAGGCCGGCCGGCTGGCCCACCGCGCGGGCCGCATCCCGCGCCGCCACTTCGCGGAGGCGTCGTCCCCGACGGACGGCCGCGCCCGCCTGGACCCGGAACGCCCGGCGTTCTGACGGTCCGCGGCCCCCGCCCCGGCGGGGTGCGGGGCCGCCGCCGACGGCGCCGCGTCACAGCTGCGCTGCAGTCCCGGCCGCGCGGCCGGGGGTGTCGTACGGCCCTCGTAGACTCGACGCCGTGGACACGACCCTTCAGGACCCCCTCGTCGGGCGGCTGCTCGACGGCCGCTACCGCGTCGAGGCGCGCATCGCCCGCGGCGGGATGGCCACGGTCTACCGGGCCGTGGACACCCGGCTCGACCGGGTGCTCGCGCTCAAGGTGATGCATCCGGAGCTGGCGACGGACGCCGCCTTCGTGGAGCGGTTCATGCGGGAGGCGAAGTCCGTCGCGCGGCTCGCGCACCCCAACGTCGTCGGGGTGTTCGACCAGGGCGCGGACGGGGCGTACGTGTACCTGGCGATGGAGTACGTCGCGGGCTGCACGCTCCGGGACGTGCTGCGGGAGCGGGGCGCGCTGCGGCCCCGGGCGGCCCTCGACGTCCTGGAGCCGGTGCTCGCCGCGCTGGGCGCCGCGCACCGGGCGGGGTTCGTGCACCGGGACATGAAGCCGGAGAACGTCCTGATAGGGGACGACGGCCGGGTGAAGGTCGCGGACTTCGGGCTCGTACGGGCCGTGGGCACCGCCACCGACACCACCGGCGCGGTCCTCGGCACCGTGTCGTACCTCGCGCCGGAGCAGATCGAGCACGGCACCGCCGACACCCGCGCGGACGTGTACGCGTGCGGAGTCGTCCTGTACGAGATGCTGACCGGCGCCAAGCCGCACTCCGGCGACACCCCGGCGCAGGTGCTCTACCAGCACCTGAACACCGACGTGCCCGCCCCGTCCGCCGCCGTCCCCGGCCTCGCCGGGGAGCTGGACGCCGTGGTGGCGAGCGCCACCGCGCGCGACCCCGAGCTGCGGCCGTACGACGCGGTCGCGCTGCTCGCGCAGGTCCGTGACGCCCGCGCCGGGCTCACCGAGGAGCAGCTGGACGCCGTACCGCCGCAGGAGCGGGCGGCCGAGGAACCGAGCAGCCCCGAGGAGCGGACCAGCGTCATCCCGCGCATCCGGCCGATGCCGGTGGAGCACACCAGTTTCCTGCCGGCGCCCGAACCGGCACCCGCGGCGCGCCGCCGCCGGCCCCGTGGCCCCCTCCTCGTCGTCGCCGCCGTCCTGCTCGCCCTCGGCATCGGGAGCGGCGTCTGGTACATCAACGCCGGTCAGTTCACCCGCGTCCCGGCCGTCCTCGGCCAGACCGAGGCCCAGGCCACCAAGCGCCTCACCGCCGCCGGCCTGGACGTGAGCACGACGAAGCGCGACTTCAGCGACGTGTACGAGCGCGGCACGGTCATGGCCGTCGACCCCGCGCCCGGCGAGCGGATCCGCGGCAACGGCCGGGTGACGCTCACCCTGTCCCGCGGCCCGAAGGTCGTGAAGGTCCCCAAGCTCAAGGGCGTCCCGCTCGCCGAGGCGAAGAGGCGGCTCGCCGACGAGGGCCTGGCGCCCGGTGTGATCACGTACGACTTCAGCCAGTCCGTCGCCCAGGGCGCGGTCATCGGCTCCGACCCGGAGCCCGGCACCGAGCGCAGCCCGGACTCGGCCGTCGCCCTCGTCGTCAGCAAGGGCGCGCCGGTCGAGGTCCCGGACGTCACCGGCGAGTCGGTGGAGGACGCCACGGCCACGCTCCAGGACGCCGGCCTGAAGGTCACGGTCGCGCCGGAGCGGGTCAACTCGCCCGAGGACGCCGGCACCGTCGCCGCGCAGTCCCTCGCCCAGGGCAGCCGGGCCGCCGAGGGTGACGCGATCACCCTCACCGTCTCCAAGGGCCCGAAGATGGTCGAGGTCCCGGACGTCGTCGACATGAAGACGGCGGAGGCCAAGCAGGAGCTGGAGGACGCCGGCTTCGTGGTGAAGGTCGAGAAGACCTTCCCGTTCCTCGGCGACACGGTCTCGGGCCAGTCCGTGGAGGGCGGCTCGACCGCCGCCGAGGGCTCCACCGTCACCATCACGATCAAGGGACTGTAAGAACTCATGCGCAACCCCGTCGGCGGCCATGTCCCCGTGGCCGGCGGCCTCGCCACCACCGGTCTCGGCTACGCGCGCGAGCTGGGCGCCGAGACCGTGCAGGTCTTCGTCGCCAACCCGCGCGGCTGGGCCACCCCGCCCGGCAACCCCGCCCAGGACGAGCTCTTCCGGGCCGGCTGCGAGGCCGAGGGCCTGTCGGCCTGGGTGCACGCCCCGTACCTGATCAACTTCGGCTCGCACACCGAGGCCACCGTGGAGAAGTCGGTGGAGTCGATGCGGCACTCGCTGCGCCGCGGCCGGCAGATCGGCGCGCGGGGCGTCGTCGTGCACACCGGCTCGGCGACCGGCGGCAGGCCGCGCGAGGTGGCGCTCGCGCAGGTACGGGAGCGGGTGCTGCCGCTGCTCGACGAGCTGACGCACGACGACGACCCGTTCCTGCTCCTGGAGTCGACGGCCGGGCAGGGCTCGTCGCTCTGCTCGCGGGCGGAGGACTTCGGACCGTACTTCGACGCGCTGGACCGCCACCCCAAGCTCGGCATCTGCCTCGACACCTGCCACATCTTCGCCGCGGGCCACGACCTGACCGGCCCGGACGGCGCCACGCGCACGCTCGACGAGCTGATGGCGGTGGTCGGCGAGGGAAGGCTGAAACTGATCCACGCCAACGACTCCAAGGACGTCGTGGGCGCGCACAAGGACCGGCACGCGAACATCGGCGTCGGTCACATCGGCGAGGACGGCTTCCGCAACCTCCTGAGCCACCCGGCCACGGACGGCGTGCCGTTGATCATCGAGACTCCGGGCGGGACGCCCGGCCACAAGGCGGACGTGGAGCTGCTGAAGAAACTGCGTTGAGGAATACCCCAGGGGGGTATAGCGTTCCTGAGTGAGCAGGAACGGTCACCAACCCTGGGGGCACCCATGCAGCACGAAGCGCACGCCCACCACGAGCACCACGGCACCACCGCCCACGAGAGTCACGAGCACCACGCCCGTCACGGTCACGACCACGGCCACGGCCACGACCACCGGGGCCACGGCCACGGCCGGGTCAGCTGGTCCATGGCCGCCCAGGCGACGCTGCACTGCCTCACCGGCTGCGCCATCGGCGAGGTGCTCGGCATGATCGTCGGCACCGCGTTCGGCTGGGGCAACGCGCCGACGATGGTGCTCGCGATCGTCCTGGCGTTCTTCTTCGGCTACACCCTCACCCTGCGCGGCATCCTGAAGGCCGGCGTCGACTTCAAGACCGCCTTCAAGGTCGCGCTCGCCGCCGACACCCTGTCCATCGCCGTCATGGAGATCATCGACAACGGCGTGATCGCGCTGTGGCCGGGCGCCATGGACGCGCACCTGTCCGACGCGCTGTTCTGGATCACCCTGGCGATCTCGCTCCTCGTCGCCTTCCTCCTGACCACCCCGGTCAACAAGTGGATGATCGGCCGCGGCAAGGGCCACGCCGTCGTCCACCAGTACCACTGACGCACCACTGACGGAAGGCCGACGGGAGTCGGTCAGAGCTCAGGGCCGTCGCCCGGCTCCTCCTGGTACGAGTAGCGCTGCTCCGTCCACGGATCACCGATGTTGTGATAGCCGCGCTCTTCCCAGAAGCCACGCCGGTCGGCGGCCATGTACTCCACGCCCCGCACCCACTTCGGACCCTTCCAGGCGTACAGGTGCGGCACCACGAGCCGCAGCGGGAAGCCGTGCTCCGCCGTGAGCAGCTCGCCGTCCTTGTGGGTGGCGAAGATCGTGCGCTCGTCGGCGAAGTCGGAGAGGCGCATGTTGGCGCTGTAGCCGTACTCTGCCCAGACCATCACGTGGGTCACGTGGGGCGCGGGCGGGGCCAGCTCCAGGATCGTCCGGGCAGCCACGCCGCCCCATTCGGCCCCCAGCATGCTGAACTTCGTCACGCAGTGCAGGTCCGCCACGACGGTGGCGAAGGGCAGCGCCGAGAACTCCTCGTGGTTCCAGCAGCGCTTGTCGCCGTCCGCGGTCGCCCCGAAGACCCGGAACTCCCAGCGCTCCGGCTTGAAGCGGGGTACGGGGCCGTAGTGGGTGACCGGCCAGCCGCGCTGGAGCCGCTGCCCCGGCGGCAGATCCGTCACCGCCGCCACCGCTGCTTCCTCCCGGCGATCTCCGCCCTCCGGCTGACCCATGCCATCCATGGTGACAGACCGCGAGGGGTGGTCATGACCAGCCATGCACCGACATCCCGGGGATATTCTGACTATTAGGACAACTGTCGGTAAGCCTGCACTTACTGGACGCGACCCATGACCACTGCAAGGATGCGGCCATCCTGCCCAGTGGCGGCACCGACATGGCGTGGAAGGATTCCGAAGCGATGCAGGGCGACCCCGAGGTCCTCGAGTTCCTCAACGAGCAGCTGACCGGCGAACTGACCGCGATCAACCAGTACTGGCTGCACTACCGCATCCAGGACAACAAGGGCTGGACGAAGCTCGCGAAGTACACCCGCGAAGAGTCCATCGACGAGATGAAGCACGCGGACAAGCTGACCGAGCGCATCCTCATGCTGGACGGGCTGCCCAACTACCAGCGCCTCTTCCACGTCCGGGTGGGTCAGACCGTCAAGGAGATGTTCGAGGCCGACCGGCAGGTCGAGGTGGAGGCGATCGACCGCCTCAGGCGCGGGATCGAGGTCATGCGGGCCAAGGGCGACGTCACCTCGGCGAACCTCTTCGAGGAGATCCTGGCGGACGAGGAGCACCACATCGACTACCTCGACACCCAGCTGGAGCTGATCGAGCAGCTGGGCGAGGCGCTGTACTGCTCGACGCTCATCGAGCAGCCGAGCTGACCTTCCGGCTAGGCGGCCTCTGACAGCCTGGGAACCTCGGAGAACTCGGTGACCTCGGAGATCTCGGCGACCTCGGCCGTCAGGGCCGGGCGGCCCTGGTCGACCAGTTCCCGTCGCGGGCAGTTGCCGCGCCCGAGAATGGCCTGAATACGCCGTACGCACGAGCCGCAGTCCGTGCCCGCCTTGCAGGCCGAGGCGATCTGGCGGGGCGTGCAGGCGCCGGCCTCCGCGTGCTCCTTGACCTGCTTCTCCGTGACTGCGAAGCATGAGCAGACGTACACGCGGTTCACCTCCCGCCGAGTGATCGATAAGGCTAACCTAACCTTACCCGGCGGGCAGGTGGCCGGCGCTGTTCGAGCACGCGGGCGGTCAGCCACACGAACCGCTCGGCCCGCGCGAGCGGCGAGGCGTGTGCGGACCCC
>NZ_JBSGBF010000123.1:0-20628 GCF_053601115.1 Streptomyces sp. NPDC004788 | reverse complement strand
GAGACCAGGCCTAGGTAAAGGTCGGTGTGGCGTCCAATGCGATCGGCCTCGTTATACGTACCTGTCGAAAGTTTTTCGGGGCCCGGGCCTTTCGGCCCGGCCCCGAAAGCCGATCAGAACCGGATCTGACGGACTCGCGTCGAAGACAACTGAACAGGGAATCAGCCGCCCTTGTGCGAAGGGCAGTCCGCGGTCAGCCGGACGCTCAGCCGAAAACACAGGCCGAGCACCTGACGGAGGAGCACCAGTTCCATCGAACCGGGCAGGCCGGGGACGCAGACCTTCGCGCAGGGGCGGTTCGCCATTGAGGTCGTCATCCTGGCATCGTACCCCTGGGGGGTATACCTGAGCAGGATCGGCGGCCCGTACGATGAGCCGCCCGTGAGCGGGGAGGGGATGCACGTGCGCCGGCTGGGAGAGCTGGAGGCCGAGATCATGGACCGGCTGTGGGCCTGGCAGCGGCCCGCGACGGTCCGCGAGGTCGTCGACGACATCAACCGGGGACGCCCGGTCGCGTACACGACGGTGATGACCGTCGCCGACATACTCCACCGCAAGGGCTGGCTGCGCCGGGAGAAATCGGGGCGCGCCTGGCTGTACGAACCGGTGCGCAGCCGCGAGGAGTACACCGCCGGGCTCATGCAGGACGCGCTCGGCGACAGCCAGGACCGGCCCGCCGCGCTGCTGCGCTTCGTGGAGACCATCTCCGACGAGGACATGGCGGCCCTCGACGCGGCCCTGCGCACCGCCCGGCGCGCACCCGGCGCCGAGGACGGCGAAGTCGGCGGGGCCCGGTGAACCACCACGCCCTCCCCCCGCTCGGGATCATCCTCTGTACCGGCTTCCTGGTGCCCTGGCTGCTCGTCCGGGCCCGCTGGGCCCAGCAGGTGCCACGGCTCGCGCTCACGGTGTGGGCGGCGAGCGGGGCGCTGTTCGCCGGCTCGGCGGCCCTCCTCTCCGCCCAGCTGGTCCTGCCGAGCCGGACCGGCCACCGGCTGAGCGACGCCCTGTTCGCGCTCGACATGCCGCCCTACGAGGAGTGGTCGCACCTGTCGGAGCGCGAGTGGGCGGCCTTCGCCGTCGCCGTCGCCGTGCTCGCCGCCCCCGTCGCCGGCTTCGCCCGCGCCCTGCTCAGGGCCCGGCGGAGCCGGCGTCGTCATGCCGCGACCCTGCGGCTCGTCGGGCGGTACGACGCATCGCTCGGCGCCACCGTCCTGGACCACGAACGGCCGGTCGTCTACTGCCTGCCGGGCAGTTCGCGCCGGGTCGTGGTCTCCTCCGGCGCGCTCAGCACGCTCACCTCCCCGCAACTGGACGCGGCGCTCGCGCACGAGCGGGCGCACATCTCCGGGCGGCACCATCTGCTCGTCGCGGCGACGGAGTCGTTCGCCGGTGTCTTCCCGCACCTCCCGCTCGCCCGGCACGGCGGCGCCGCGGTACCGCTGCTGCTCGAAATGGCCGCGGACGACCGGGCGTTGCGCCGGTGTTCGCGCGACGCGCTCGCCACCGCGCTCTACGCACTGGCCTCCGGAAAGGCACCGCGCCAGGCGTTCGCGGCGGGCGGTCCTTCGGCGGCGCTCCGCATGCGGCGCATCCTCACTCCGCAGGCCGCCGGACATCCGGTGCTGCGCGGACTGCTCACGATCGCGGCGGCCGGCCTCGCGGCGGCGCCACTGATCATCGCCTGCTGCTCGTTCCCGAATTAATACTAAGAGAATTCGTAGATTTCATGTCGGTCACGCTCGTCTGAATTCCCGGCTATTGTGGGTATGTTGGCGTTCAGCTCGACACGTCGAAGGGTACGGACCAATGCAGCTGGCTGACGTGCGGGCGGCGGAAGCCGCGGACGCGACGACGATATCCAGGCTGCTGGCTGAAGCCATTCGAGGCAGCTATTCGGAAATACTCGGCGAAATCCCCACCCGACGTCTCGTCTCCATGCAATGCGCACTTCCCCGTATCCGCGCGGAAATTGAAATTCCCGGTGGCGCCCCCGGCTGGCTCGGCTGGCTGGTCGCCACCGGCCCGGACGGCGCCCTGATCGGCGTGGCCGCGGGCGGCGTGCCCGTACCGGGCGAGGGAGAGCTGTACGCGCTCGCGGTGTGCCCGGACTCGCGGCGCGGCGGCGTCGGATCGGCGCTGCTCGAAGCGGCGAGCAGGCGGATGCGGGCGTTCGGCGCGACCGAGCAGCGGGTGACGCTGCCGGCGGACCGGGACCCGTCGCTGTCGTTCTACGAGCACATGGGCTTCGCCCCGCTCGCCCCGCTCGCACCGACGGCCGGGACGGCCGCGTCGGCCCGGAGGGCCGGAACCCGGCTGAACCGCCCCCTCTGAACCGCCCCCTCCGAACCTCCTCCCCTGAGCTTCCTCCCCTGAGCTGCCCCCTCCGAGCGGCCCCTTCCGAGCGGCCCCTCCGAGCAGCCTCTTCCGCGCCGCGTCCCGCGACTCCTCCTCGCACGTCCCTCCCCCGAACACCCGGGCGTGGCAGACACACGCCATCGCGTGTTCACGCCCCCGGATCCGCTGGAATCGGCCATCCGCCGCAGGTCAGGATGGAGCACAGCGGCGCGGACCCGGCGGCACGGGCTCCTCGCCCTCGGACGGCACGGACCGGCGAGCCCCTGGAGGAGCGATGCACACACCGAGCGGCACTTCCCTGCCCGTCGTGCCCGCAGCGCTCGCGCCGGTCCTGCCGTCCCGATACGAGCGGGCCCACCCACGAGGGCCGCACCAGCCCCACCACCCCCACCGGCCGGAGTTCCCCGGCCTCCTCGAACCGCCCGCCCCCGGCGCCGGCATCCGGCTCACGTCCGACTCCCTTCCCGGACTCGAAACGGTCTCGCCCGGCGACGAGGACTCGGTCTGGCTGCACGACGCGCTCCTCGGCCCGCACAGCGCCGACATCGTCCGGTACCTCTCTCTCGCCCGGTCCACCGGCGGCCCCGTTCTCGATCTCGGCTCCGGCGCCGGACGGCTCGCCGTCCCCTTCGCCCGGCACGGCTTCGCCGTGGAGGCCGTGGACCGGGACGGCCCCGCCCTGGAACGCCTCGAGAACTGGGCCCGGCGAATCGGTCCGCAGGTCGCCGGGCTGATCGTGACCACCCGGGCCGACCTCACCGAGTTGCGGCTCGACGGCGACTACCGGCTCGCGCTGCTCGCGGGCGCCATGGTCTCCGCCGTACCGCCGCAGGCGCGGCCCCGGCTGCTGCGCGAGATCGCCTCGCACCTGGGGGCGGGCGGAGCGCTGGCGCTCGACTACACCTCGCACCTGATGCCGGGGCTGGTCGCCGAGCCGCAGCGGACCTGGGCGTTCCAGGTGCCGCGGTTCGACGGTCTCGACGAGTGGGTGGTCGCCCGGCAGGACTTCGACCTGCGCTCGATGAGCGAGCGGATCACGTACTGCACGACCCGCACCGGCAAGCTCTCCACGGAGCGGGTGGTGCTCACCACCGACAAGTGGATCGTGGACGGCGAGCTGCTGGCGGCCGAGCTGCACTCCGCGGGCCTGCACATCGAGGGCCGCCGCCGGCACCGGATCGACGAGCGGACCGAGAGCGTGCTGCTCGTATGCCGGACGGACGACTGAGACGGCCGGCACGGTCCCCTGACGGCCGGGACGGCCAAGAGGTACGATGCCCACAAAAGTTTGGGCCGACCAGGTGGCGGGTGGCGGGCGGAGAAGATGGCAGTCGTGGAAGAGCTGACGGGCCGCGAGGCGGTGATCCAGCGCCTGCGTGACGTCGGCCTGCGGGTCACCGGTCCGCGCCTTGAAGTGCTCACGGTGCTCGCCGCCGGCGGCCATCTCGACGTCGAGGCGATCACCGCCACCGCCCGCGAGCGGCTCGGCACGCTCACCAGCCAGGCCGTCTACGAGATGCTGCGGCACTTCCAGGAGACCGGCCTGGTCAGCAAGTTCGACCGGCCCGGCCTGCCGGCCGTCTTCGAGATCGCCGGCCCGCCCCACCAGCACGCCCTGTGCCTGCACTGCGGCCGCGTGGAGAACGTGTCCGCGACCGCCCCCGCCCCGCCCGCCGGCAGTCTGCCGAAGTGGCGCGTGAGCGACGCCGAGGTGGTCTTCAAGGGCCTTTGCCCCGACTGCGACGAAGAGCCCACCGCGCGCTGAAAGAACGTGAACACCGTGCGACGCGTTCGAATTTGTGGCAGGGTCTAGCGGGGCGTTTCAACAGGATCCGCGCGATCCGAGGGGAGTCTGCTGCGCCGTGTCCAAAAACGCCGTCGGAGCGCGTACGGGAAGTGAGCAGGCCCTCGCCCTCTACCAGGAACTCCGCAGCGCCCCGGGCGAGCCCTTCGACAGGGTCGCCGAGCGGATCGAACTGACCGGCGCCGAACGGGACCGCTGCCGGCAGGAATTGGTCTCCCTCGGTCTGGTCGAGCCGGCCCCCGCGACCACGGACGCCGCCGACGCCGCGGATTCCGTCGTCGCCCCCGATGTCGCCCTCCTCCGTCTCCTCCAGCACGAACGCGACCGCCTGGAGCACCGGCTGGCCGAGACCAGCCGGGCCCACACCGCGCTCGAAACCCTCGCCGGACCGTTCCTGCGGGCCGGCATGGAGCCGGGCTCCGAGGTCGAGGTCGAGATCGTCGACGACCCGGCCCGCATCCGGCGCGAGCTGGCGGACCTGACGCACTCCGTGCGCGGCACCTTCCAGTCGATGCTGACCGGCTCCGTACGGCGCGAGGAGACGGCCCTCGAACTGGACCGGGACCGCGACCGCATCGAACGCGGGGTCTCCGTCCAGGCCATGTACAGCCACCGGGTCGGGCAGGTGCCCGAGATGGTGCAGCACCTGGCCGAGCGGAGCGCGCTCGGCGTGGAGATCCGGCTCTCCCCCGTCGTCCCGATGAACATGGTCCTCGCCGACGAGAACTTCGCGCTGCTGCCGACCGACCCGCGCGACCCGGACTCCGCCACGATCCTGGCCCGCGGCCCGGGCCTGGTGCGCTCCTACCGGGCGCTGTACGAGTACTGCTGGTCCGGGGCCACCCCGTACGGCCACGAGGAGTCCGCCGAGAACGGCGGCGACGGCCTCACCGAGCAGCAGCGGGCCGCGCTGCGCATGCTCGCCTCCGGGGTGAAGGACGAACAGGTGGCCCGCAACCTCGGCGTCTCCCTGCGCACGGTCAGCCGGCTGATCTCCGAGGTCATGCACGAACTGGACGCCGCCAGCCGCTTCGAGGCCGGCGTGAAGGCGGCCCGGCTCGGGCTGCTCGACGGCGAGTCGTACGAGCAGGCGACCTAGGACGCGAACCGACTCCTCGCGCCGGGAACTTGTGCGGGGAGCCCGTACGTGGAACACGTGGATCACGCACGGCGAGCAGGCGCGGGGAGCGGGTCGAGTACGAGGAGAAGGGGGAGCCTGGCCATGAGTACGGCGGGTGGCGTGACGGGGGACGGCCGGATCCATGGTCAGCTGGTGGCCCTCTACCAGGAGCTGCGCAGGAGAGGCGTCTCGAACTTCCCCGAGGTGGCGGCCGAGTTAGGTCTCCGGCCGGAAGAGCACGAGCGATGTCGGGCCGAACTGATCACCCTCGGTCTGATCGTGCCCACCACCAGCACCCACGCCTCCAGCGCCGACCTGAGCAAGGCCGGCTGGCGGCCGGAGGCGGACGCGGTCGCCTCCGTCGACCCCGAGATCGCGCTGCTGCGGATCCTGGACCGCGAGCGGGCCCTGCTGCGCGAGTACCTGGCCGAGGCCGACCAGGCGTACAGCACCCTGGAGACGCTGGCCGGCACCTTCCTGCGGCCCGGTTCGCTCACGAGCTCCCAGATCGCGGTGGAGGCGATCACCGACTACCGGCGCATCCAGCAGGCCCTGGAGGACATCGTCGACGTCACCCAGGAGACCTCCTGCTCGATGTACCCGACGGGACCCGCCAAGCAGGTGCCGGAGCGGATCTTCGAGCGCGACCGCCGGAAGCTGGACCAGGGCGTGCGGATCCGCGCCATCTACCGCAACCGGGACGCCGCCCGGCCGGAGGCCGCCGAGGTCCTGAACCGCCGCGCCGAACTGGGCGTGGAGGTCCGCATCGCGCCCGAACTCCCCATGACCATGGTCATCGTGGACGAGCAGTACGCCCTGGTCCCGCTGCGCCCGGAGGCGCCGGCCGAGGGCGCCATCCTGGCCAGCGGCCCGCTCCTGGTCCGCTCGTTCCTGAGCCTGTACGAGCACTGCTGGCACACGGCCTCGCCGTTCGGGGACGACATCGCGCCCGAACGCGGCGGCGACGGCCTCTCGGAACAGCAGCGGGCCGCGCTGCAGATGCTCGCGGGCGGCATGAAGGACGAGAAGATCGCCCGGAACCTGGGGGTCTCGCTGCGCACGGTGAGCCGGATGCTCTCGGAGCTGATGCAGGAATTGGGCGCGACGAGCCGGTTCGAGGCGGGAGTGCGCGCGGTACGCCTGGGATGGATCGACTGAGCGGTGCCCGGCGCCCGCTCCGGACAATGACGAAAAGAAAGTCCCCGTCATCGTGGCAGCGATTACGGGGACTTTCTTCTGGGATCAAATGCGCCGTACCGGGGGTCAGTTGGTGGTCGGCGAGGCCGTCGGGGCCGGACCCGGCCAGTCGACGGCCGTACCCGCGTGCTGCTCCAGCTGCGCCGGCTCCTTGTCCGGGGCGGCGGCCACGGCCGCGCCACCTGCGACGGCCAGACAGGCCACGAGCGCGAGGGCGAGCTGGCGCACCGCCCGGCGAATTCCGGAGTTCTGCTCAGCGGACATGATTCCTCCAGGAGTTGGAATATCGATTCCGTCTTCTTTCGGGGGCCCGTGCCGCCGGGCTGTTCCCTGAAGACATCTCTATTCTGTCCGGGCCCCTGGAGTGAATCCATAGATTGTCGATGCGTGGACCTGCCATGGCGTGTGTGCGTCAATCCGCCGCCACTGGAACGGAATTGTCCGATCCAGGCTGTCTCTAACCTTTGGTCGAACCAAAAGAGGTGCTAGACTCGTGCTACGGCCTTCTCGTTCCTCCAGGAGAGAGAGGCCGCCGGGGCAGGGGCGTGCCGCCGCCCTTGCCCCACCCGTGCGCCTGCCCGACTCGCCAGCGCGTCCTCGTACACGTCGATCGTCCGCGTCGCGGAAGCCCGCCAGCTCATCCCCCGCGCGTGCCGGACCGCCGCCTCCCCCATCGAGACCCGCGCCTCCGGGTGCCGGGCCAGCCACAGCAGCCTGCGGGCGTACTCCACCGGATCGTGACCCTGCACGAGGAGCCCCGTCACCCCGTCCCGCACCGCCGTCGGCAGCCCGCCGACCGCCGCCGCGAGCACCGGCGTGCCGCACGCCTGCGCCTCCACCGCCACCAGGCCGAACGACTCCGAGCGCGAGGGCACCACCAGCACGTCCGCCGCCCGGTACCAGTCGGCGAGCCGCTCCTGCGGCACCGGCGGGCACGGCCTCAGCACGTCCGTCACCGCGAGCTCCGCGGCCAGTTGCCAGGCCGTGCCCTCCCGGGTCGCGCCCGAGTGCCCGCCGATCACCGGCACGAGCAGCCGCCCGCGCAGCTCCGGCGCCATCCGCAGCAGCTCGGCGACCGCCCGGACGAGCACGTCCGGGCCCTTCAGGGGCTGGATCCGTCCCGCGTACAACGGGATGAAGGCGTCCGCCGGCAGCCCGAGCCGGGCGCGCGCCGCCGCCCTTCCCTCGCCCGGCGAGAAGGTGCGCAGCGACACCCCGGGCCGGACGACCTCGGTGCGCGGCGGCTCCGCCCCGTACAACGTGCGCAGCGCCTCCGCCTCGTCGGCGGTGTTGGCGATGAGCCGGTCGGCGTCGGCGGCGATCCGCTGCTCGCCGCGGATCCGCAGCTCGGGCTCGGGCGTGTCGCCGGCGGCGAGGTGGGCGTTCTTCACCAGGGCGAGGGTGTGCGCGGTGTGCACGAGCGGGGTGCCCCAGCCGAAGGAGGCGATCCGGCCGGCCTGCCCGGACAGCCAGTAGTGCGAGTGGACCACGTCGTAGCGCCGGTCCTCCTTCAGCAGGGCCAGCGAGAACGGCAGCACCAGGTCGGGCATGGCCTCCTTGGGCAGCGCCCGGCGCGGGCCCGCGTGCAGGTGCCGGACCCGGACGCCCGGCTCCAGGTCGACGAGGCCGGGCAGGCCCTCGCCGCGGCAGCGGGTGAACAGGTCGACCTCGACGCCCTGTTCGGCGAGGGCGTGGGAGAGCTCGACCATGTAGACGTTCATCCCGCCGGCGTCCCCGGTTCCGGGCTGGTGGAGCGGGGAGGTGTGGACGCTGAGCATGGCGACGCGCAGGGACACGTGGGACTCCTGTGGGGTGGGCCACGTGTCCCTGCGCGTGGCGCGCGGTCACGCGGCAGGGGTGGGTGCCGGGCTGCGTGGAGCGGGTATCGCGGTGGGAATCCTCGAAGCGCGCGCACGCAAACGCGTACGGGGAGCACGCGAAGTACGCGACTTCTTAGGGGCTTAGAAGTAAGGGGCTGGGTGAGCGGCGGTTCAGAAGCCGAAGACCGGGCCGGACGGCGGCGCGAGCCGGGTGCCCGGCAGCGGAGCGATCAGCGCCGACCAGTCGACGGCGCGGCCCGGCTCCACCTGGAGCGCCGCCGCCAGCCGGTCCGCGCCCTCCGGCATCACCGGCCGCGCCCACGCCGACAGGGCGGAGGCGACCGCCAACTGCGCGGCCAGCGCGGGCAGATGACGGCAGGCGGTGGTGGGCCGGCAGCGCTCGTGCGCGTTGACGTAGCCGAAGTCGGCGACCGAGCGGACCATCTCGTCGAGCACCGCGACCGCCCGGCGCGGGTCGAAGGCGTCGGGGCCGTACGCCTCGCGCAGGTCGTCCACGCCCCGGTGCAGCCGGCGCTCCAGGATCGCCCAGCCGGTGCCGCCGGGCATCGCCTGCGGCGCCAGCCCGTCGCACTCCTCGCGGACGGCCGAGAAGAGCCGGCCGAGCCAGGCGTTCCAGTTCTCGTCGAGCTCCAGGCGCGCGGCGGCGAGCCGGTCGCGCTGGTGGACGGTCCTGCGGCCGGTCGGCCGGGTCTGCAGCACGTGCCGGCGCAGGGTGTCGGAGCCGTACTCCGTCAGCAGGTCGAGCGCCCACACGTTGCCCTCGCGGACGCCCTCCTCCACCACGTACGACTCGTTGACGTTGAACTCCTGCGGCAGCTTGATGTCCTGCGCGAGCAGCAGCACCGGCAGCAGCACGGCATGGCAGAAGGCGTGCCCGAAGCCGCAGAAGTGGATCGTGCGGCGGGGCAGCGGGCCCTTGGTGTCGTAGCCGAACAGGTGCATCGCCGCCGCCTCGAAGCAGGCGTCGATCCGGTGGTCGGGGAAGCCCTCGACCGGCACCTCCAGGCCCCACTCCGCCGGGTGGCCGACCGCGATGTCCGGCAGCCCGTCCTCCACCAGCGACTCGCACAACGCGGCGAGACGCGGCGGCAGTTCGACGATCGCCCAGTAGTCGGACAGCTGGTCGCGGAACGGCTCCAGGGGGACGTAGAGCCGGCGGCAGCGCTTGGCGACGGCCGGCGTGTCGCAGAGCGAGCAGCGCGGCGCGATCAGGTCGCCGCCGTCGTTCGGACGGGCGCACTCGTGGCACATGCCGCCGTCGCTCAGCGCGCCGCAGTGCGGGCACGAGCCGGTGACGTGCGCCCCGTACAGCCAGCGCTCGCACGGCTCGCAGTACGGCAGCAGGCGGGTGCGCGGGGCGACGACCCCCTGCGCGTACAGGCGGCTGAACAGCTCCTGCACCCAGCGCCCGTACCCGCGGTCCTTGCGCGGCCTGACGATGTGGTCGAACTCGACGCCCGACCGCAGCCAGTCCGCGGTGATCGCCGCGCGGTAGCCCTCGGCGACCTCCTCCGGCTTGCGGCCCAGGCGCCGCGCTCTGACCTCGACCGAGCTCGCGTGGTCGGCGGTGCCGGTCGTGAAGCGGACGGGCTCGCCCTCGGCGCGCAGGAAGCGGGTCAGGACGTCGGCCGCGACGTACGGGCCCGCCAGGTGGCCGATGTGGAGTTCGCCGTGGGTGGCCGGAGGGGTCGCGGTGATCCAGACGGGCGTGTTCATGGGACCTCCTTGACGCTGTCGTGCGGTGCGCTCAGCGGAATAGGTCAGCGGGGGCTGCGGGTCAGCGGGGTTCGAAGTGGAAGGAGCGGATGAAGCAGTCGCGCGGCTGCTCGACGGCGTACACGATGCACTCGAAGAGCGCCTGCGTCGTCAGCTTCTCGTCGGGGGCCACGCCGTCCGGGTTCGCACCGTCCCACTCCGCGAACCGCGGGTCGGAGGTGGAGAAGTCCGGCGGGTAGAGCGAGAACACCCGGACGCCGGACGGCCGGAGGCGGCGCGACAGGATGTCGGCGAAGCCGGCCTGGGCGGACTTCGCCGCCCAGAACGCCTCGTGCGCGGCGCCGGCGGCGGCCGAGGCGCCCTCCGCGTCGCGGACGGCGACCATGTTGACGATGTCGGGCCGGAGGGAGTGGCGCAGGAGCGGCAGGAAGTGCTTCACCATCAGGACGGTGCCGCCGGCCGTCGACTCGATCGTCTCCACGATCTGGTCGTCGCTCGCCGCCTCCAGGTCCATCCCGTCCAGCCACCGTGCCCCGTTGTTCACCAGCAGGTCCACCCGGTCCGTCCGCTCGCCCACCCGGGCCGCGAACTCCCGGATCTCGGCGGGCCTGCTCAGGTCACAGCCGAACGCGTGAATACGGTCCCGGGCCGCCCCCATGACCTCCGAGCGGGTCCGCTCCGCGGCCTCGACGGTGCGTGCCGAGACATAGACCTCCGCCCCGAGATGCGCGAATCCGACGGCGAGCGCGCGGCCGAAATAGCGGGACGCCCCGGTCACGACGACACGCAGATTCTCGAATTTCATGTGTGTCTGCTCTCCCCACGGATGCGGATCCGGATGCCGGTTGGCGGTCGTATTTCAGCGTGGCAGAGGAGACGGGGCGATCGCCCGGCCGCAGCGGTGCGCGTTCACGCCGTTGCGTGGATACGCCACGGGAGCCGGATCCGGTCGAGGACGCGGGCCCGCTTGTCGTGGACGCGGACGCGGTCCGGGGCGGTGGAGGTGGTGACCGTGCCGCCCGGCGTCTCGATGGTGGTGACCGGCCCCGGGACGACGGTCCCCTCGATCGCCCCGGCCGCGCCGAGCGCGGCGGCCCCGGTGAGCGCGAGCCGCGGATGCCAGCCACCGACGGTGAGCGCGCGAACGGCGATGCCGCCGTGGGGCGTCGGAGCGAAGGCGGCGATCTTCGGGAGGGGTGAGTGGGGCGCGTGACCGAGGGTGCGGGCGACGCGGGCGCGCAGGTCGAGGAGGCGTCGTTCGAGGTACGGGTCCTCGGGAGGGAGGTGGCGCAGGTCCACGAAGACGTACGGGTTGCCGTAGCGGACGACGGACACGGGCACGCCGTCGACGAGATCGACCGGGCGACCGGTCGGGAGCGTCCCCGGGGCGGTGGGCGCGCGCAGGAAGTCCAGGCTGTACGAGTCCCCGTACGGGATGCACCGGATGACGTCCCCGCTGGTCACCGCGCGCACGGTGACGGGCTCTTGCCGCCCGTCGGCGACGACGCAGGCGAGCAGCGAATGCCCGCAGCCGGTCCGGAAGTCGAACCGCCCACCGGGCAGCGCCTGCACGAACCGGTAGTCGAGGTCGGCGCCGTGCGGGCCGGGAAGCGTCGAAGCCCCGTACACCGCGATCTTGTTGAGGGCGGCGTACGGGGTGCGGGTCGCGAGGGTGTGGCGCAACTGCGCCAGCTCCTCGGAGAGTGCGAGGGCGCCGGGCGGCAGCTGGTCGAGCCGGAGGACGAGGGTGGGCCCGGGGGCGTCGTCGGCCCGGACGACGGTGGCGGTGACGTACCCGTCCCGCGACGACCGCGACGCCCCCGGTGGTTCAGGCCGCACAGCCCACCGGGATCCGCATGCCCTGCACCACGTCCGTCCACAGCTCGTGCACCGCCAGCGCCCACAGCGTCAGCGCCGCGTGCTGGTTGGGGCGCTCCAGGTGTCGCCTCAGGAGCTTCTGGACCCGGTCCGCCCGGACCTTGCCGCCCAGTACGAGGCGTGCGGGCGACAGCAGCTCCCGCACCGTCTCCAGGAGCGGCCCGCCGGGCGCGATCATCGCCGCGATCGGCAGCGTGAAGGGCTGCTTCGGCCGGTTGAGGACCGCCGCCGGCAGCAGCTCCGCGCCCGCCTCGTACAGCGCCCGCTTCCCGTGCCGCGCCGCCACCGGCAGCTCGCGGGCGTGGGTGACCACCGACGGCTGGCAGAAGGGGAGCCGCGCCTCGACGGCCCAGGCCATGGAGAGGTGGTCGACGCGCCGCAGGTGGTACGCGGGCAGCCGCCAGCGCGTCTCGAAGGCGGTCATGGCGGTCGTGCGGTCCGTGCCGGCCGCCTCCGCCGACCTGAGCTCCTGCTCGATGCGGTCGGCGGCCGACCCCTCGTCGGCGATGAACGCCG
Organism: Streptomyces sp. NPDC004788; assembly: GCF_053601115.1. Lineage (NCBI taxonomy): Bacteria > Bacillati > Actinomycetota > Actinomycetes > Kitasatosporales > Streptomycetaceae > Streptomyces > Streptomyces sp. NPDC004788. Next base: position 8,198 of record NZ_JBSGBF010000123.1, on the reverse strand, counting down.
CGTACGAGGAGGTGTACAGGTGCTCGCGCAGCAGCCGCGGCGCCGCCGACAGCGCGTCCGCGTAGGCGGCGGCCCAGTCGAACCCGGCCGGCGCCGTCAACGCGGCCCGCATCCGGTCGTACCCGCCGAAGAGCTCGTCCGCCCCGTCACCGGCGAGCGCGACGGTGAAGCCGTTCTCCCGGACGGCGCGGAAGAGCGCGTACGTGGAGAGCGCGATCGGGTCGGCGTTCGGCTGCCCGAGGTGCCGTACGGTCCGGGTCAGCAGCGACGGGATCTCGTCGGGGTCGACCACCACCTCGTGGTGCACCGTCCGCGCCCGGCGCGCGACCGAACGGGCGTACGCGGACTCGGAGTCGGGCCACTTCCCCCGGTACGTGAGGTGGAAGGTGTGCAGCGGCGGCGCGTCCGTCTCCCGCCCGTGCTCCGCCGCGAGCGCCGTGACGAGCCCGGAGTCGAGCCCGCCGCTGGTGATCGCGCACACCGGTGCGTCCGCGGTGGCGAGCCGCCGCACCTCGTGCCGCAGCACGTCCTGGGTGTTCCCGACGGGCCGCGCGGCGGCGGACGCGTGCGGGGTGCGGCGTCGTACGACGGGCGCGCAGCCGGGCCGTACGAGCGCCGTCGCACCCGGCGGCAGAACACTGATGCCGTCGAGCGCGGTGTGCGCCGAGTAGCTCGTACGGGTCGCGAGGACGGTGTCGAGCGCGTCCTCGCGCGGTGAGATCCGCACCCCCTCGAACGCCAGCAGCGCCGGGATCTCGGAGGCGAAGCGGGTCGAGCCGTCGTACGGGTCGTGGTGGACGTGGATGGGCTTCATGCCCATGTCGTCCACGGCGAGGACGAGTTGGGCGCCGCCACCGGTCCCGCCCGGGCGCAGGTCGAGGACCGCGACGGCGAACATGCCGTCGAGGTGTTCGGCGAAGGCCGGCCCGTACTCCGCGTACAGCGCCGGCAGCAGCGTCCCGTCGCACCGGTCGGGGAAGCGGTGGCCGCGCGCGGCGAGGCGGCGGCGCAGCTCGTCGTGGTTGTAGATCTCGCCGTTGAGCACGGCGAGGATGCCGGGGAGGTGGGGCAGCCGGTACGGCTGCGTGCCGCCGCACGGGTCGGTGACGGCGAGCCGGTCGCAGCCGAGCGACCAGCCGGGGCCGCTGAGCACCTGGTGCTCGTCGGGGCCGCCGTGCCGCTGCCGGGCCGAGACCGCGGCGAGTTCGGCCGGGTCGGGTCGGTCCGCTCCTGCGGCGAACGAGCCGAGGATCCTGCACATGAAGGTCGCCTCCGGATCTCATCCGGCAGTCGCCACTGGTCGCCGCCACTGCCCGCTGTCCACATGTCGCACCCAATGATTTGAATCTACCAACTTTTTGACTGGCGCGTAAGTGCCATGTCCGGTTCACGCCACGACTTGGCCTTGCGACGCTCCCGCCGCGCCAAGAGGCTGGCCCCATGGAGGACTTGGACATCGACCCGACCATCCGCAGTGCGCCGGAATCACTGCTGGTGGTGGCGGCGCACCCGGACGACATCGAGTTCTGCGTCAGCGGCACCGTCATGCAGTGGATCGAGCGCGGCACCCAGGTCACGTACTGCATCGTCACGGACGGCGACGCCGGCGGTTACGACCCGATGCTCCCCCGCCAGGCCATGGCGGACCTGCGCCGCGCCGAGCAGATGCACTCGGCGAAGCTCAGCGGCGTCGTCGACGTCGTCTTCCTCGGCTACCCCGACAGCTTCGTCGAGGCGAGCGTCGAACTGCGCCGCGACCTGTGCCGGATCATCCGCCGGGTCCGCCCGCAGCGCGTGATCATCCCCTCCCCCGAGATCAACTGGGCCCGCGTCGCCGACCTCCACCCCGACCACCGCGCCGTCGGCGACGCCTGCCTGCGCGCGATATACCCCGAGGCCCGCAACCCCTTCGCGCACCCCGAACTCCTGAAGCAGGAGGGCCTGGAGCCCTGGATCGTCCACGAGCTGTGGCTGATGACGGGCCCGACCCCGAACCAGTACGTCGACGTCACCCCCGTCTTCGACCGCAAGGTCGAGGCCCTGCGCATCCACACCTCCCAGACCGCCCACTTCGACGACCTGGCGGGGCTGCTGCGGGACTGGCTGAGCGAGCACGCGAGGGCGGGCGGGCTGCCGCCGGGGCGGATGGCGGAGGCGTTCCAGATCGTGCACATCGACTGAGCGGTGCCCAGGGTGTCGGGCGCACGCGGACGAACCCCAGGACCGCCACCGCCACCGCCACCGCACCACCGCCACCTGATCGGCCGAGCAGCGAATCGGTTCGCCCGCCCCCTGGAGAGTGAAACCCGCAGGTCGGACGAAGTGTGAGGAGCAGGCGGACGGCAGCCTGGGCGGTGCGAGGACGGGCGAAGGGCCCGCCCCGCAGCACCCGTGACCCGATCCGTGAAGGAGCCCCACCGTGAAGGCGTTCACCCGTCTCGTCGCCGTCGCCGCCTGTACGGCCGCCGCCGCGCTCGCCGTCGTACCCACGGCGCAGGCCGCGCCCGCTTCCCCCGCCGCGAAGGCCGCCGCCGGCTGCCGCTACTACTACACGAGCTACTTCCGCGGCCCCAACGGCGAGACGACCGGCAGCGGCGAGTACGCCGAGGGCGACCACGACCCCGAGGGCCGCATCTGCCGCAACGGCTGGTGGGTGTCCCCGTACGAGCTGGACGAGCCCTTCGGCGCCTGACACCGGGGCCGTTCACTCCATCCGGAGGCGGAACCCGTAGTCGTCGACGGCCACGGCGTTGTGGAGGCGCGCGCTCTTCGTGGTGAGGCGGAGGAGAGCGCGGCCGGCGCCCGCGGGCAGGGCGGAGATCAGGCGGGCGCCCTGGGCCAGTCCCGACACACCCAGGCGGGACGTGGGGATCAGGGTCTTCGCCGCGCTCAGCGCGGCCGCGCGGCTGCCGCGTACGTACTCCGCCATCGCGCGCTCGTAGGCGGGGAAGGCGCGCTCGTGGTCGCCGCCCGCCCGTGCCAGCTCCCCGGCGAGGACGTACCCACCGACCACGGCCAGGCTGGTGCTGCCGCCGACGGCCGGGCCCGGGCAGTACCCCGCGTCGCCGACGAGCGTCACCCTCCCCCGCGACCAGGTGTCCATCCGGAGCTGGGTGATGGAGTCGAAGTAGAACGCCGGGGTGCGGCCGAGCTCGTCCAGCCAGCGGTCCACGTCGGGGTGCAGGCCGGCGAACGCACCGCGCAGCAGTTCCTTCTGCCGGGACACGTCGCGGTGGTGGCAGTCGAGCTCGCGCTCGCTCCGGAACAGGAACAGTGCCCGCGCGTCGCCGAGGTGGCGCGCGCCGTACATGCCGGCGGTGCGGCCGACGCCGACGTGCATGACGAGCTCGCCGTCGAGGCCGGAGAGGTTCGGCACGGTCAGCACCCCGAAATAGGCCCCGGCGAAGGCGCTGAAGCGGGACTCGTCGCCGAAGACGAGGCGGCGCACGTTGGAGTGCAGCCCGTCCGCGCCGACGACGAGGTCGAAGCGGCGCGGCGCCGCGTTCTCGAACCGCACCTCGCCGTCGGGCGAGATCGCGGTGATCGAGTCGCCGAAGACGTACTCGACGTCGTCGCGTGCGGCCTCGTAGTAGATCTCGCTCAGGTCGTCGCGCATGATCTCGACGTGCCGGTCGGAGGCAGCGCCGAAGATTTTGGACAGGTCGGCCCGGACGGGACGCCGTGAGCCCTCCCGGTGGACGGTCATGCGGTTCGTGGCGGTGGCGAGCTCCTCGACACGCGGGAGCACGCCCATCCGCTCCGAGATGTCCATGGCGGGCCGGAACAGGTCGACCGCGTGCCCGCCGGTCTTGCGCAGGGTCGGGGCGCGCTCGACGACGGTGACGGAGAAGCCGTACCTGGTGAGCCAGTGGGCAAGCACCGGACCGGCGATGCTGGCGCCGGAGACGAGAATCCGCATGGCACCCCTCCTTTCCACTCAGTCCACCGGTACGGCGCGGATCGCGGTGAAGGCCAGCAGGTCGGCGGCGGTCCGCGGCGGGTCCTCCAGCAGGGGCGAGTGCCCGAGCCCGGGCAGCAGCACGACCTTCGCGCCCGGAACAGCGTGGTAATCGGAGGCGGACGAGGATCGCCAACGCCGGTCGTCCTCCCCGAAGATCACGAGGAGCGGCTTGCCGACGGCCGTCAGCCGCTCCGGCAGCGCCCGCTCCGCCAGGTAGGCGCGGACGGCCCCCATGGTCGCGGTGAGCGAGTGGTACGTCATGCAGCGCACCTCGTCCAGGAGTTCGTCCGGGATCCGGTAGCCCGGACGGCTGAACGCCGTGCTCGCGAACGCCCGGAGCTGCTCGTCGGTCGGCGGCCACCGCGAGGGGTCGATCGCGGCGGACTCCGGTGCGATGAAGGCACCCAGGCCGGGGCCGGTGTTGACGAGCGCGAGCGCGGTCACCAGCTCGGGTCGCTCTTCGGCGAGGGCGGTGGCGACCGCGCCGCCGCTCGAATGCCCGACGACCACGGCGTGCCCGACGCCGAGCCGGTCCAGTGCGGCGCCGACCCGGCGTGCCTGGTCCGGGAGCGCGTAGCCGCGGTCGTCCGGTTTGGCCGACCGGCCGTGCCCGAGCAGGTCGATCCGGATGACGCGGTGGGACCCGGTCAGCAGCGGAACCATCGGGTCCCAGGAGCGGGTCGAGGAGGCGGACCCATGGATGAGGAGGAGTGCGGGGGCGTCGCGGGGGCCGTCCTGGGACACGTAGAGGTCGTGGTCGCCGTTCGTGTACGGATCGTCGTGAGGGCCGTGAGGGCCGTGAGAGCCGTGAGAGCTGTCAAGGACGTACGAGCCATCAGGGACGTAAGAGCCGTCAGAGACGTCGGAAGCAGTCATGAGCCCACTGTCTCCGCCGGGACGCGCCGCTGGATTGTACGAATGTTCCCCGCCGGCCCGGGCTCACGTAGCTTGGGTGCATGCGGAGTTTCGCGCGCGGTGGGGCGGTGTGGGGCGTCGAGTGCCCGCAGCGGCCCAGCCGGGTGGCCGGAGTCACCATGGCCGGGTTCCGTGTTCCTGACCTGGACGCGCTCCGGATCGTCCCGCACCCGGCCGTGACGCTGCTCCTGGAGTTCGGCGCCGGCACGCCCGTCCTCGACGGCGCCGCCGGGCAGCAGCGGCGGGGAAGCGTCGTCGCCGGGCCCGGGCTCGGGTCCGGCGGCGCGGTGCGGGCGTGGGGAAAGAACGTCGAGTGCGTGCAGGTGCGCCTGTCCCCGGTGATCGCGGGCGCGATCCTGGGCGTCTCCCCGGCCGAACTCGACGGCGCCGTCGTCTCCCTGGGCGCCCTGTGGGGCGACCGGGAGACGTCACGGATCCGCGAGCAGCTCGGCGAACTCCCGTCCTGGCAGGACCGTTTCGCGTTGACGGACGCACTGCTCGCCCGCCGGTACGAGGCGGGGCCGCCGGTGGACCCGGAGGTGGCCCGGGTCTGGCACCGGATCGTCGGCAGCCATGGCCTGGCCCGGGTCGACGACCTCGCGGCCGAGGTCGGCTGGAGCCGCAAGCGCCTGTGGTCCCGCTTCCGGTCGCAGCTCGGCCTGCCGCCCAAGCGTGCCGTGAGCCTGGTCCGCTTCGACCACGCCGCCCACCTCCTGGTCGCGGGCGAAGGCGCGGCCCGGGTCGCCGCCGACACCGGCTACGCCGACCAGTCCCACCTGCACCGGGACGTCAGGGCGTTCACGGGGGCGACCCCGGCGACCGTGGCCGGCGAACCGTTTCTCGCCGTCGACGACCTGGCGTGGCCGAGGCGCGGGGCAGCCGCCGTGCCTTGATCGATCCGCCGCCCGCAGCCCGGCCTCCGCCGTCCGTGCGGACGGCGGAGGCCCAGACTCCGCGGCGCGGTTCAGCCGTTCAGCGCGTTGTTCACCAAGCGGGCGCAGACGAAGAAGACGACGGCCACCACAACGGTGACCCCCAGCATGGCCACGGCCTTGAGGGCGTTCGGCAGGGCGGACTTGGCGATCTTCACGTTGGCCACCATGCCCGCGGCTCCCACCGCACCGCCGATCGCTCCGCCTATGAAGAGCAGTGCCAGCGGGAGCGCGGAAAGAGCCTTCTGCCAGGGGGCGATCCCGTCGAAGAGCCGCTTCTTGGCGGGCGGTTCGAGGGGGCCGAGCTGCGGTGCCTGAGACATGCCTGTTCCTTCCGGCGCGTCGTGCGCACGCAGCCGAACCAAGGGGTGAGGACCGCAGGATGACGCGCCCGAGTAGAGCGTGCCCGCGGACCGATCTCGTTGGGCTGGCGGGATCCTAACCGGACCGATGGCATCCGGTGAATGCCCGGCACCGGCCCCGATCCGGCCGCCCGTCGGTGGCGCTGGCGCTCACCAGTCCACCAGGTCCGCGAAGCCGCGCCCCGCCCAGTCTGCGAAGGTCGCGGGGCGGCCGCCGAGTCTCATCGGGAGGAGGAGGTCGCAGGTGGCGCGGGCGTCGAACCACATCTCGCCGCGGTGCGGGCCGGTGACGACCAGCAGGGAGCGGAAGCCGCAGCCTCCCTCCCGCAGGAAGACGGCGCCGGCCGTCTTCCGCTCCTGGAGCACGCCGCACTCGGCGTCCCACATCTCCCAGGCCGCCTGGCCCTCGCGGGGCGGCTCGCGGTCGCCCAGCTCGTCGTCGTAGGCGCGGTACGAGTCGGGGTGCGGGAACGGGTGGGTGAGCAGGTCGTGGTTGGTCTCGGAGTTGCCGTACCAGCCCCAGCCCTGCGGGCCCCGGGTGAGGGCGTAGAGGTCCCTGCCTCCGGCGCTGACCCACAACAGGTGGTGGCGGTAGTCGGCCGGGAAGGTGATGCCCAGCTGGGCCTCGGCCTCCTCGACCTCCTCCTCGTGCAGCGGGGGCGGCGCGGTGTCCCCGAGCAGGGGCCACGCCCGCGGGATGGAGGGGCCACGACGGTGGCCCCTCTCCAGTCGGGCCAGCTCGGCGATCCAGTCCGTGCCGGTCATCGGTTACGGGCAGCTGATGACGTTGCCGGCCAGGACGTACGTCGGGCCCTGGTCCAGCGCGGCCGCGGTGCCGAACGCCAGCGTGGTCGCGGCGAAGGCGAGGGCGATCGCGATGCCGATGCGCTTCTTGATGTCCATGATGGTGGTCCCCCTTCAAGTGACGGCATTCTGCCGTCAGTTCGTCGCGATCATGCCATGACTCAAAGCCGTCTGCGCGCCATTGCCGCCCCTTTGAGAGCGAACGTGAAGTCGCCGGAGAGCCGGCCGCCCGGCCGGTGTCGCGGTCCGGGCGATACGGACCGGCCGCGCCGCCCGCGCCGAGGCGCCGGGCGTCATGCCCTTCGAGGGCGACGCGGTGGCCGGTCGGGCGCCGCGCCACCGGAACGGGATCCGGCGGCGGGGCGCCCGCGGGCAGGGTCGTCGGACGGGCAGGGTCGCCGGACGGGCCGGACCTAGTCCGCCTGCGGCCAGGGCCAGCCGAGCTGGATGAAGAGGCCGAGGCGGTCGCTGACGCCGCGGATCTCGGTGATCCTTCCCTCGCGGAGGGTGAAGATCCAGATCGCCTCGTTCTCGAAGCTGCGGCCGGTCGGCTCCGGCATGCGCACGTGCGCGTTGTTGTGCGTGCCGCGCTGGGTGACGCGCGCGACGACGCGGTCGCCCTCGGCGATCAGTTCCTCGACGTGGCCCGTGAGCGGGTCGAACGCCTCGGCCTGCATGCGCAGGCCCTCGAAGGCCGCGCCCGGCTCGTCGGCCTCGCCGTGGATGATCTTGTTGTGGTCGATGACGTCGGGCGCCATGTACGTGGGCAGGTCGGCGAGCCGGCGCTCGCTGATCGCCTCGAAGAAGCCCAGGACCACCTTCTTGTTCGCGTCCACCATCGTGGCCGCACCCCCGTCCTGTCGGTCGTCGCCGCTCACGGGCAGCTGCTGACGTTGCCGGCCAGGACCTCGTACTTCGGGCCCTGGGTCAGGGCGGCCGCTGCGCCGACGGCGAGCGTGGTCGCGGTGAAGGCGAGGGCGATCGCGACGGCGATGCGCTTCTTGATGTTCACGGTGGTGGTCTCCCCCCAAGTGTCGGCCCCCTGCCGACAGTTAGGCGTGATCATGCCATGACCTGATGTGGAGGGTGAGGCCCGCATGCCCAGCCCGCCCCCGGACACCCGTCCGCCGCCTCCTCACCAGGTGAGGAGGCGGGCGGGGGGGGGGGGGCGGGGGGGCGCCGGGGCCCCCCCGGGCGGCCCCCCGGGCGCGCACCCCCGCGAGC
>NZ_JBSGBF010000122.1:0-20747 GCF_053601115.1 Streptomyces sp. NPDC004788 | reverse complement strand
CCGGCGAGCCGCCGGACGGGTCCGGCGGCTCGGTCGGGCTCGGTGGCCCGGGCGTCGGCCCGAGGCGAGGGGGTGAGCGTGGTCATGCGCCGTCGTCAGCCCTTGATCTCGTTCCAGGACTGCACCCACTTGGCGTAGGGCACGCACTTCACGTCGGTGCGGCCGTCGAGGCACTGCTCGATGGGCGTGGTCCAGAAGTGCACGTTCTTCCAGTACGCCTCGTCGCTCGCGTGGAAGACCGTGCAGTGGTTCTTGTCGGCGGTCTCGGCGCACGACCTGGCGTTGGCCGGCGCCTCGCCGAAGTACTCGGCGACCTGGGCGTTGGCCTTGGGCGAGACGATCCAGTCGAGCCACTTGTAGGCGCAGCTGGGGTGCTTGGCCCTGGCGGACACCATCCAGGTGTCGGACCAGCCGGTGGCGCCCTCCTTCGGCAGCACCGCGTCGACCTTGGCGCCCTCGGCCTTGGCCAGGTTGGCGATGACCTGCCAGCTGGTGCCGACGACGGAGTCGCCGCTCTTGAAGGCGGAGATCTCCTTCAGGTAGTCGCTCCAGTACTCGCCGACGTGCTTGTTCTGCTGCTTGAGCAGGTCCACGGCGGCCGCGAACTGCTTCTGGTCGAGGGCGTACGGGTCCTTGATGCCGAGTTCCGGCTTGGTGGCCATGAGGTAGAGGGCCGCGTCGGCGATGTAGATGGGCGAGTCGTACGCGGTGACCTTGCCGCTGTGCGCGGACGCCTGGTCGAAGACGGCCGACCAGGACGTCGGGGCGGGCTTCACCTTGGTGGTGTCGTACATGAGGAGGTTGGCGCCCCGGCCGTGCGGGATGCCGTAGGCGACGCCCTTGACCGAGTTCCAGCCCTGGTTCTTCAGGCCGGCGAAGACGTCCTTGTAGTTGGGGACGAGCGCGGTGTTGACGGGCGCCGCGTCGCCGGACGCGATCAGCCGCAGCGAGGCGTCGCCGGAGGCGGAGACCGCGTCGTACTCGCCGGTCTTCATCAGCGCCACCATCTCGTCGGAGGTGGCGGCCGTCTTGGCGTTGACCTGGCAGCCGGTCTGCTTCTCGAAGGGTGTCACCCAGTCGACCTTGGGGTCGTTGGAGCCGTCCTCGACGTAGCCGGCCCAGGCGATCAGGTTGACCTGGCCCTCGGGGGCGCCCAGGGAGGTGGGCGCCTTGAGGGCGGGCGGGTTGAGGCCGCCGGACTTCCCGCCACCGGCCTGGTCGGCGGAGCCGCAGGCGGTGACGAGCAGCAGTCCGGAGACGGCGGCGGCCGTCAGGAGCGAGCGGTGCAGGCGCACGTGTTTCTCCGTTGCGTGAGGGACGTGAGGGTGGTGCGGTGCGAGGGGCGGTGCGGGTGCGGTGCTGTTCCGTGGCTTCACCGGCCTGGCGTGGGCTGCGGCCTTGCGTGGGCTGCGGCCTTGCGTGGGCTGTGCGGCCTTACGGGTCCGGCGTGTCCTTACGGGAGTTCGGGGACCGGCACCGCGTGGCGCGGGTGCCAGTGCAGGGCGACCCTGGCGCCGCGGAAGGCGGCGAGGTCGGCGGAGGAGGTCTCCAGGTTTTGCTGGACGGCGGTGATCCTGCCGCCCGCGTCCAGATCGACGAGGAAGCGGGTGGCGTCGCCCAGGTAGACCACCTCGGCGACGGTGCCGGTGGCACGGGTGTGGCCGTCCTCGGCGGGCGCGGCCGGGTCCTTGACGACGCGGATCTTCTCCGGCCGGATGCTGTACGTGCCGGAGGCGCCGACCACGGTCCGCGCGGCCTCGCCGCTGACCAGGTTGGAGGTGCCGACGAAGCCGGCGACGAACGGGGTGGCCGGGCGCTCGTATATCTCGGCGGGGGTGCCGACCTGTTCGATCCGGCCCTGATGGAAGACGGCGATCCGGTCGCTCATCGTGAGGGCCTCCTCCTGGTCGTGGGTGACGAACACGAAGGTGATGCCGACCTCGCGCTGGATGGCCTTCAGCTCGACCTGCATCTGCTCGCGCAGCTTGAGGTCGAGCGCCCCGAGCGGTTCGTCGAGCAGCAGCACGCGGGGGCGGCCGACGAGGGCGCGGGCGAGTGCGACGCGCTGGCGCTGGCCGCCGGACAGCTCGGCGGGGCGGCGCCTGCCGAGCCCTTCGAGCCGCACCTGGGCGAGTGCGGCGCGGGCCCGGACCAGGCGCTCGGCCTTCGGGACGCCCCGCACCTTCAGGCCGTAGGCGACGTTCTGTTCGACCGTCATGTGCGGGAAGAGGGCGTAGTCCTGGAAGACGGTGTGCACGTCCCGCTCGAAGGGGGCGAGCCGGGTGACGTCCTGACCGGCCAGTTCGACGCCGCCGTCGCTCGGCGTCTCGAAGCCGGCGATCATCCGCAGCACGGTCGTCTTGCCGGAGCCGGAGGGGCCGAGCATCGAGAAGAACTCGCCGTCGGCTATCTCCAGGTCCACCCCGGCCACCGCCTCGGTCCGGCCGTAGCTCTTGCGGAGACCCGAGAGCCGGATCGCCATTCCCTCCATGGGCGGGAACCTTTCTGGTGCGGGGCGCGTTCTGACGAGTGGGCGTAAACATATGAAGTCATAGTTCAAATCTCAAGACCCCTTTAAGGTAAAGCCTTAGTCAGCGCGCGAGGTGATAAACGTGAAACCAGGCGGCAGACAGGGCGGGAGCGCGAACGGAAGCGCGCGCCGAGCCGTGTTCACCCCCGTCGACACCCGGGCCCGGGTCGACACCGTGGTCCGCCGGATCGGCGACGCCATCGAGCTCGGACTCCTCGCCGACGGCGAGCAGCTGCCCGGCGAGGCCGAACTCGCCGCCCAGCTGGGCGTCTCCACCGTGACCCTGCGCGAGGCCCTCATGGCCCTGCGGCAGCAGGGCCTCGTCACCACCCGCCGCGGCCGGGGCGGCGGCAGCTTCGTCACGCTCCCCGAGGGCCCGTCCGAGGACCGGCTGCGCGCCCGGCTCGCCGACTGGTCCACCGAGGAGCTGCGCGACCTCGGCGACCACTGGGCCGCCATCTCCGGCGCCGCCGCGCTGCTCGCCGCGCAGCGCACCGACCCGGGCGACCTGCGCCCGCTCACCCGCACCGTCGACGAACTCGTCCACGCCGAGGAACCCGCCGTCCGCAGCCGGCTCTACGGCCGCTTCCACGTCGAACTCGCCGCCGCCGCCCAGTCCGCGCGCCTGACCCGCGAGGAGATCGCCCTCCAGACCGAGTTGGGCGCCCTGCTCGTCCTCGTCCTCGACGACACCGCGTATCTCGAATCCGTGGCGGATCGTCACCGCTCCGTGATCTCCGCCGTGCAGGATGAGGCCGACGAGCGGGCCAGAACGCTGGCCGAACAGTGCGTGCGCGACTCCGTCGCCCGCCTGATCGCCCTGCGCCTCGAACCCCCCACCCGCGCCCCCGGGCCGCGTCCGTAGGAGGACCCCGATGTCCACACCCCCCGCGCTCGCCCACGTCACGGGAGCCGCGCCCGAGGCGACGGGAGCGGAGGACAGGGGAAGAGGACGTACGGGAACAGGAGCTGCGGGAAGGGGAGCCGCGGGAACGGGAGCCGCCGGAACGGGGGACGCGCGGGCGACGGGCCCGTCGGCGGCCGACGCCACCGGCGGGGTGTCAGGCGCGGGCGCCTTCCGCAACGCGCCCGGAGCCGCCCCGGGGCCGTACGGCGCCCCCGACGCCGCCGTCCCGGGCTCGTACGGCGCCCCCGGCGCCGTCCCGGGCTCGTACGGCGCCCTTGCCGACGCCGCCCCGGGCCCGTACCGCGCCCTCGCCGGCGCCGTGTCGACCCGTGTGCGCGAGACCCTCGACGGGGTCTTCGCCGCTGTCGCCGCCACCCGCGCGGACACCGCCGCGCTGCTCGCCGCCCCGGCCGCCGACGGCAGGGCTCCGGCGTCGGCCGGACTCGCCGCCCTCCGGCCCGGCCTCCACGACCGGCTCGCCCGCCACGAACTCGTCTCCGGCATCGGCTTCGTCGCCGCGCCCGGCCTCCTCGCCGACGTACCGGCCTGGCTGGAGTGGTGGCAGCGCGGCCCCGACGGCACGGTGCGGCCGCTCCTCCTCGACCTGGACCCCGAGCACTCGGCGTACTCCGACTACACGCACTGGGACTGGTACGCCCTGCCCCGCGAGACCGGCCGGCGGGCCGTCGCCGGGCCGTACGTCGACTACCTCTGCTCCGACGAGTACGGCCTGACGCTCTCCGAGCCGGTGCTGGTCGACGGACGGTTCGTCGGCGTCGCCGCCGCCGACGTCTACCTGCGGCACTTCGAGGCGGCCGTGCTGCCCGTCCTCCAGGAACTCCCCGTCCCGGCACGCCTGGTCAACGCCCGCGGCCGCGTCGCCGCCTCCACCGACCCGGCGCATCTCGCCGGCTCCCTCACCAAGGGCCCCGACTTCGCCGCCGTACTCGCCGGAGCCCCTGGCGCCGGGCCGGAATCCGTCCACCGCCACGGCGACCTGCGTCTGACGCCCTGCGCGGGCACACCGCTGGTGCTCGTGACGCCGGATCGGTGAGTCCCCGACCCTTCGGCCGCACGCAGTCGCGTACGCGTCAGTCGTTGACGGCCGTCAGCAGCACCACCGCGTCGTCGAGCGCCGTGAGGCCGTGCCGCTCCTGCGGGATCATCTGGAGCTGACCGGCCGACAGGTCCTCCGAGCGGCCCGCCGCCGTCAGCCGCACCCGGCCGCGCAGGACCTGGAGACTGCCGGCGGGCGGCGCGTTGTGCTCGTCCAGGGCCGTGCCCGACGTCATGGCGATCACACTTTGCCGCAGCACCCCGTCGTGCACCACCAGATGGGCGCTGCGGCCGTGCGCGTCTTCACGCGCCTTCGTCAGGTGCTCGTCGGCGAGGGCGGTGAGGTCGAAGGGTGCGGGCTCCTGCATCGTGTCTCCCTGCGGCGTGCGCGGACCGGTACCCCCAGCCTTGCGCCTGCCGCGCGTCCCGCAAGTCGGGGCCGCCGCGCCCCCGCGATCAGCCCGAGCACCACGAACCCCGCCGCAGCGAGGAGCGCCGCCGTCCAGCCGTACCCCTCGTACAGCCACACAGCGGTCAGCGAGCCGAGCGCGCCGCCCGCGAAGGTGGCCAGCATGAAGACCGTGTTCACCCGGGCCGCCACCGCCCGCCCGAGGCCCAGGACCCGCGCCTGGTTCGCGACCTGACAGGCGCTCGTGCCCAGGACCACCAGACCCGCGGCCGCGACCAGCGCCACCGGCGAGCCCGGCGCCAGACCCGCCGGCGCCGGCGCGAGCGCCACGCACCCGAGCGCCACCAGCCCGACCCGGCCCGCCCCGTACCGGTCGGTGAGCGGCCCCGCGTACGCCGACGCCAGCGCCGCCGGCACGGTGAACAGCCCGAACAGACCCGCCGCCCCCGGACCGTACCCCAGCGGAGGGGCGGCCAGATGGAAGACGAGCGCCGCCCAGAAGACGCTGTACGCGCCGAACACGCAGGCGCCGCGCAGCGCCGACACCCGCAGGGCGCGATGCGCGACGAGCAGCCCCGGCAGCCCCACGAGCATCCGGCCGTACGGGACCGGGTGCGCGTGCGGGCCGCCGAGCCGCTCGGGCAGGGCGCGCGGCAACGCCCACAGCAGACCCGCCGTCGCCACGGCGGCCAGCGCATAGGCCGTCCGCCAGCTGCCGCTCGCGTCGGAGACCGCGCCCGAGACCGTGCGGGACAGGGTGGAGCCCAGCGTGAGGCCCAGGCCGATGACACCGACGACCCGGCCGCGCCCCTCGGGGCCCGCGAGGGACGCGGCGACCGGGGTCAGGATCTGCGGCAGCACCGTGGTGGTGGACAGCGCGAGGGTGGCGACGGCGAGCACGAGGACGTTCGGGGCCGCGGCCGCGACCAGCAGGGCCGCGCTGGTCAGCGCCAGCAGGGCCCGGACGAGCCGGCGCAGCCGGGCGGTATCGGCGAGCGGCACGAGCAGCAGGATGCCGAGGGCGTAGCCGAGCTGGGCGGCCGTCGCCACCAGCCCGGCGGTCCGGTCGGAGACGGCGAGATCGCGGGCGATCGCCGCCAGCAGCGGCTGCGGGAAGTAGATGTTCGCCACCGTCACGGCACCGGCGAGGGTGAGGACAAGGACCGAGGGACGGGACGCGGCGGGAGGACGGGACGTCGCCAGGGGACGGGCGGGGAGAGCGGGCATGGGCATCAGCCTCCCGCCGGCCGGACAGGCCCATCAAGGTGAAAGAATGCAACCGGCGTTGAGCAGAACTAAACGGTAAGGGGGCCCGGTGCTCGAACGGCACGAACTCGAAGCGTTCCTCACCCTCGGCGACGAACTCCACTTCGGCCGCACCGCCGAACGCCTCGGCGTCTCCACCGGCCGCATCAGCCAGACCGTCAAGAAGCTCGAACGGCGCGTCGGCACCCCGCTCTTCGCCCGCACCAGCCGCAGCGTCGCCCTCACCCCGGTCGGCCGCCGCCTGCACGACGAACTCCGCCCCGCCCACGCCCTGATCCTCGCCGCCCTCGAACGCGCCACCGCCGCCGGCCGCGGCATGCTCGGCACCCTGCGGATCGGCTTCGGCTCCCCGTGGGGCGGCGAGCTGCTCACCGCCGCCGCCGACACCTTCCTGGCCCGCCACCCCGGCTGCGAGCTCACCCTCCGCGAGGTCCCCGTCGACGCCGGCACCCGCCCCGTCGAGGACGGCGAACTCGACGTCCAGTACGCCACCCTGCCCATCGCCGCGCCCGGTCTCACCACCGGCCCCGTCCTGGTCCGCGAGGACCGCGTGCTCCTCGTACCGGCCGCCCACCCGCTCGCCGCCCGCGCCTCCGTAGGCCTGGAGGACCTCGCCGGACAGACCCTCGTCACCACCGGCCGCGGGCAGCCCCGAGCCTGGCGCGAGACCCACTACCCGACCCGCACCCCCTCCGGCGCGCCCGTCGCCCACGGACCGGCCGCCGCCACCTGGGAGGAGCTGCTCTCGCTCGTCGGCGCGGGCCACGGCGTCTCCCCGGGCGCGGCGAGCGGCGCCCGCTACCACCCGCGCCCCGGCATCGCCTACGTGCCGTTCCACGACGCCCCGCCCCTGACCTACGGCCTGGTCTGGGCGACCGCCGCCGAGACCGCCCTGATCAGGGCCTTCGCGGAGACGGCAGCGCGTGTCCCGGCCGCCGGGGCCGGGGCGCCGGGGCTACCGTGAGCCGGTGCAGCGCAGCGAGGACCGGCTGACGCTCGCCGCGTTCGCCGCCGCCGCGTTCCTCGCGGGCGGCAACGCCGTCGGCGTCCGCTTCAGCAACCGTGAGCTCGACCCTCTGTGGGGCGCCGCCCTGCGCTTCGGCGCGGCCTCCGTGATCCTGCTCGGCGTCATGGCCGCGCGCCGCATGCCGTTCCCGCGGGGCAGGGCCCTGGCCGGGGCGGCGCTCTTCGGAATCCTCGACTTCGGCGTCACGTTCGCCCTCGCGTACTACGCCCTCGTCCACATCCACGCCGGCCTCGGCCAGACGATCCTCGCCCTCACCCCGCTCGCCACGCTGCTGCTCGCCGTCGCCCAGGGCCTCGAACGCTTCCGTGTCACCGCGGCCGTCGGCACACTGCTCGCCGCCGCCGGGGTCGCGGTCATCTCCCGCGCCCCGCTCAGCGGCGCCGTGCCCCTGCTGTCGTTCCTGGCGCTCCTCGGCAGCATGGTCTGCTTCGCCGAGGCCACGGTCCTCGTCCGGCGGCTGCCGCGGATCCACCCCGTCGTCATGAACGCCGTCGGCATGACCGCCGCCTCCGTCCTCCTCTTCGCGGGCTCGGCCGCCGCCGGTGACACCTGGCGGCTGCCCGAGCGCCCCGCCACCTGGTGGGCCCTCGCCTATCTCGTGGTCGGCGGCTCCGTCCTCACCTTCGGGCTCTACCTCTTCGTCGTGCAACGCTGGGACGCGTCCCGCGCCGCGTACGTCTTCGTCGTCATCCCCGTCGTGACGATCGTCCTCTCCGCCTGGCTCGACGACGAACCCCTCACCGCCTCCCTGCTGCTCGGCACCCCGCTGATCCTGGCCGGGGTGTACGTGGGCGCGCTGTGGCGGCGCGGCAGCTCCTAACCGGCGTCCAGGACGGCCGGCGGCGGGCTCCAGCGGCGCTTCGGGTTCACCGACGTCGACACCCCGTAGTCCTTCTTCAGGTGCTCCGGGATCGCGTAGTGCATCACCCGGCCGCGGGTGAGCGACGACAGTTCGAAGACCGTCGTCAGATGGCCGAGCCGGTCCAGGAGCCAGGAGCCGAGCGGGGAGCGGTCCTCCACGGTCTCCAGGACGCCGAGCAGGTGCGGCACCGCCTTGACGACCGTGTCCCACGGGGTACGGGGCACCTCCAGCCAGTCGGCGCAGGTGTCGCCGACCAGATGGCGGATCAGCGCGGAGACGATCGGGTCGAAGAAGGTGCCGGGCACCACCTCCTCGTACAGCTCGATGAGCTGCCGGGTGAGCAGTGCGCCGTCGTCCGAGGGGCCCATGTGCCGGAGCATGTACAGGTCGAGGAAGGCGCGGGCCTCGTCGAGGGTCTCGGGCACGGCCCGCTGGTCGACGCCGAGCATGGCGCCGACCACCCGCCAGGCGTAGTAGTAGGCCTCGGCGCCCTCCGCGGACATGTGGATGCCGAGCCGGTGCAGGCTGTCGAGGACCAGCATGGAGAAGAACATCTGCCCGCCGATCATGTCCTCCTGACAGATCGGCACGCCGAGCGCCGCCGTGTCCCAGCGCTCCTCGCGCCGCAGGTGGTGACGGATGGAGGCGTGCAGCAGCCGGACCTTCTGCGCGGCCGGTACGAAGCGGCTGCCGGCCTCGAAGGCGTCCGGCCGCATCAGGTAGAGCGTGAACTGGCCGGTCTCCGCCATGCGCTTGGACGGGTACTTGAGGCCGTGCGTGGTGGCGAGCAGCTTCGCCACGTGCGGGACGAGATAGCAGGCGGGCATGGAGGCGAAGGACAGCGCCGTGGTGATGTGCACGTCGTTGTCGGTGAAGAAGAGCCGCGCCTTCTCCATCTCGGCCCAGTCCACCCACGCCGGAGCCGCGCTCGTGACGTGCAGGTATTCACGGGCCACGTCGGGCAGCCCGTCGGGCAGCGGGCTGCCGGCGGTCGACACGTACCGCATCAGGGTGTTGAAGGTGCCGACCTCGCCGCGTTCGAAGAGGGTGGCGACGGTGGCGTCGGCGAGTTCGTCGCCGGCCTGGCGCAGGGCGTCGAGGGACGCCTGGGTGGGTGGGGTCATGCGGGGCTCCTCGGGGGCTCCGTGGCGGGGTGTCTGGACAAGGGCGTCACGACCGGCCTGTCCGCGCCGGACGCGTCAGGGCCGGAGGTTCAGGACTGCCGGGCCGACGCCGAGTGCGCGAGCGAGGCGAGGGCCTGGAGCGCGGCGGGCGGGGCGTCGAGCTCGTCGAGCGCGCGCAGGGCCTCCTCGACCCGGGCCGCGATCATGCGTTCGACGCGCTCGGGGGCCTTCAGGCCGCGCATCAGCGCGCGTACGTCCTCCGGATCGGCGTCGTCCCGGTCGAGCAGGGCGCCGAGCCGGGCGCGCTGGGCGGTGTCGGCGAGCCGCCAGGTCTCCGCGAGCAGGGCGGTGGGCCGGCGGCCGCGCAGGTCGTCGGCGGCGGCCTTGCCGGTACGGGCCGGGTCGCCGAACAGCCCGAGCAGGTCGTCCCGCAGCTGGAACGCCTCGCCCAGCGGCAGCCCGTACGCCGAGTAGCCCTCGCCGAGCCGCGTCGCCGCTCCCGCCAGGGCGCCGCCGATCAGCAGCGGCTGCTCGACGGTGTACTTGGCGGTCTTGTAGCGGATCACCTTCAGCGAGGCCGCCGTGTCCGGCGCCGTGCCCGTGTGCAGGATCTCCAGGCACTCGCCGGCGATCAGCTCGCGGGCCAGCGCCGCCCACAGCGGCCGCGCCCGGTTCAGGAACGCGGCGGGCAGTCCGCTCGTCACGAACAACTGCCCGGCCAGCGACATCAGCAGGTCCCCGACCAGCATCGCGAGCGACCTGGCGGCCGCGGCGGGCCGCGGATGGTGCGGTACGGCGGCCCGCAGCGCCCGGTGCGCGGTGGGCCGGCCGTGCCGCAGCGGACTGCCGTCGATCAGGTCGTCGTGCACGACGGCGGCCGCGTGCACCAGCTCCATCGAGGCCGCCGCCCGCACCAGCGCGTCGCTGTCCGGCTGACCGCCGCCCCGCCAGCCCCAGTAGCAGAACGCAGCCCGCAGCCGCTTGCCGGACGCGACCGCCGCCTCCAGCTCCTCGGCCACCGGCCCGAGCGACGGGTCGACGTCCGTCAGACAGTCGGCCTCCTCGGCGACGAACCGGCGCAGTACGTCGTCCACCCGGGCCCTGAAGGCGGCCGGGTCCCAGGCCGCCTCAGCCATCGTCGCGGGACTTCCGGGACTGCCCGGGCTGCTGGGACTGCTGGGACTGCCGCGCCAGGACGTGCTGGGCCAGCACCTCCAGATGGGCCGGCGGCACGGTCGCGTACCGGTCGAGGGCGAGCCGCCCGCGCGCCGTCAGCTCCCGTTCGGCGTCCTCCACCAGCTGTACGGTGTCCGAGCGCCGTAACAGCCCCCGTACCGTCCCCAGGGCCGAAACCAGCGTGCTCGCCGCCAGGTCCGCGAGCCCGGCCACCAGGAGCACCGCGCGGTCGTCCCCGCCCCTGTCCCGACTGTCCCGATCCGCTTCCGTGTTCATGTGATCCAACGTGGCCGCGCGCGCGGCCGGGTGCGCGCGAAACTCACGAACGAGTGAACAGGCGGTCTAGCCGGTCGGCGCCGTCGCGGCCACGAGAGCGCCCGTGAGGTGGTCGTACGCCACGTGCGCGTGCAGCCGCACCCCGGTGACGAGCGTGTCGTCGTCCGCGTAGAAGCCCGGATTGTGGTTGGTGACCAGGCCGCGCCCGCCCGGGACCGGTACCGGCCTGCCGTCGGCGTCCAGTTCGGCGTCCTGGACGCCGAGCATCACGTACAGACCGCCGAAGCGGTTCACGAACTCGGACACGTCGTCGTAGCCGAGCGTCGCACCGGTCTCGACGACCCGCTCCCCGCCCACCACCCGGCGGAGGGTCGGCAGTCCCGCCGCCACCCATTCCGCCGTGTGGTGCACTGGAGGCACCGCCTGGAGGTAGTCCACCTCCGCGGTGGCGTGGTACGCGGCGGCGCTGTGCTCGGCGAGCGTCGTGAGCCTGCGCTGCACCTCCGCCATGTCGGACTCCACCGCGCACCGGACCGTGCCCCACAGGGTGACGGTCTGGCCGATGATGTTGAAGCGGCCGACGTCCTCGATGTGACCGATGCTCACGGTGATCGGATCGAAGGCGGAGACCTGGCGGTACAGCTGCCCGATGCCGGTGAGGACCGCGCCGACCGCGGGCATCGGGTCGATGCCCTGCCAGGGCGTCGAGCCGTGCACCTGCTTGCCGGTCACGACGATCCGGACGAGCGTGGAGGCCGCGTACTGGTTGCCGGTCCGGTAGCCCACGTACCCCTTCGGGTACGGCGTCACGTGCATCCCGTAGACCATCGTGGGCACCGGATCGGCGAACGCGCCCGCGTCCACCATCGCCCGCGCCCCGCCGTCCTCCGTGACCGGCGGGCCCTCCTCGGCCGGCTGGAAGACGAACAGGACGGTGCCGGGCAGCCGGTCGCGCGCCCCGGCGAGCACGCTCGCCGCGCCCATCAGCATCGCCGTGTGGCAGTCGTGCCCGCAGGCGTGCGAGACCGGGAACGGGCCGCCCGGGTAGTCGGCGTCGACCGTCCGCGACGCGAACTCCGCCCCGCACAGGTCCGGCACGGGCAGCGCGTCGACGTCCGCGCGCAGCGCGATCGTGCGCGGACCCGGCCGGCCGCCCCGCAGCACCCCGACCACGCCGTGCCCGGCGATCCCGGTGCGGACCTCGTCCAGACCGAGCGAGCGGAGGCGGTCCGCGACGAACGCGGCCGTCTCCTCCTCCCGGTTGGACAGCTCGGGGTGGCGGTGCAGGTGCCGCCGCCAGGCGATCACCTGCCGCGCCGTCTTCTCCGCCGCCCGGTCCAGTTCCGCGCGGACCTCGTCGTGCGCCGGCTCCGTGCTCACCAGGTCCTCCGTCTCGCCGAGGGATGGGAACGCGCCCTCAGCCTCGCACGGCGCGCCCGCCGGTGGTGCGGTCAGGCGCCCGGGAGGCCCGGCGCGCCGCGCTCGATGATCGCGGCCGTGTCCACGCCCGACGGCAGGGTGCCGAAGGCGATGCCCCGGTCGCCGTCCAGGCGCGAGGCGCAGAAGGCGTCGGCGACCGCCGGGTGGCCGTGCCGGACGAGGAGGGAGCCCTGGAGGACGAGGGCGAGGCGTTCGACCAGACGGCGCGCGCCGTACTGCAGGGCCGCCGGGTCGGCGAGGCCGGCGAGGTCCTTGCGGAGGCGGCCGACGGCCGCGTCGAGGCGGCGGTCGGCGCCGGCGGCGCGGTCGACCTCGGCGAAGAAGGCCTCCACGGCGGCGGGCTGCTTCGCCATGGCGCGCAGCACGTCCAGCGCGGCCACGTTGCCCGAGCCCTCCCAGATGGAGGGCAGCGGCGCCTCGCGGTAGAGCCGGGGCAGGTCCGAGTCCTCGACGTAGCCGTTGCCGCCCAGGCACTCCAGGGCCTCGGCCGCGTGGGCGGGCGCCCGCTTGCACACCCAGTACTTGGTGACGGCGAGGCCCAGGCGGCGCAGCTGGTCCTCCTCGGCGTCGCCGGCGGTGGCCCGGTCCACGGCGCCCGCGAGGCGCAGCGCGGCGATCGTCGCCGCCTCCGCCTCGACCGCGAGGTCCGCGAGCACGTTCGTCATCAGCGGCTGCTCCACGAGCCGGGCGCCGAACGCGCTGCGGTGCGTGGCGTGGTGCACGGCCTGGACCAGGCCGAGGCGCATCCCGGACGCGGAGCTGATCGCGCAGTCGAGCCGGGTCATGTTCACCATCCGGATGATGGTGGCGACCCCGCGGCCCTCCTCGCCGACGAGGCGGCCCAGCGCGCCCTCGTACTCGATCTCGCTGGAGGCGTTGGAGCGGTTGCCCAGCTTGTCCTTGAGGCGCTGGAAGCGGATCGCGTTGCGCGAGCCGTCCGGGAGCACCCGCGGCACCAGGAAGCAGGACAGGCCGCCCGGGGCCTGCGCGAGCGTCAGGAAGACGTCCGACATCGGCGCGGACGTGAACCACTTGTGCCCGGTCAGCGCGTACATGCCCGGCTCACCCGTCGGTACCGCCCGCGTGGTGTTGGCGCGCACGTCCGAGCCGCCCTGCTTCTCGGTCATCGACATGCCGGCGATGATCCCGCGCTTGCCGGTGGGCACCCTGAGCCCGAAGTCGTAGTACCGGGAGGTCAGCAGCGGCTCGTACACCGAGGCCAGCTCCGGCTCGGCGCGCAGCGCGGGCACCGCCGCGTACGTCATGGAGACCGGGCACAGGTGCCCGGCGTCGGCCTGCCCCCACACGAACACCTTCGCCGCGCGCGCCACATGGGCGCCCGGCCGGGTGTCGGCCCAGGGCGCGCCGTGCAGCCCGTGCTCCACGGCGACGGTCATCAGCTCGTGCCAGTACGGGTGGAACTCGACCTCGTCGACCCGGTGCCCGTAGCGGTCGTGGGTGTGCAGGACGGGGGAGTGGCGCTCGGCGAGCCGGCCCCATTCCTGGGCCTGCGCCCCGCCCGCCCGCACCCCGAGCTCGCGCACCTCGTCCTCCGCCCAGCCGGCGCCCTCGCGGCGCAGCGACTCCAGGAGGGCCGGGTCGGCCGAGACGTCGTAACCGGTGAGCGGCGGAACTTGGTTGGTGACCTCATGCGTGGTCGGCATCGGTGACTCCCAGGGCTCGCAGGGTGAAGGTGACCAGGGCGGGAACGGTGCCGGGGCTCGGGGCCCCTGCCGTCAGGGTGCCGGAGAGCGGGCCGGTCAGCGCCTCGGCGCCCGCGCCGACGAGCGCGGCGGCGGTGAGCAGGGCGTCCTGGGGCGGCAGTTCGCCGTCCCGTACGCCCGCGGCGATCCGTTCGGCGAAGACGTCGCGGAACGCGCGCCGGAAGACCAGCCGCTCGGCGTCGACGGCCGGGTCGACCGGCTCGGCGAGCAGCGCGTAGGCGAGCCGGGGCGCCTTCAGGGCGCGGCTCGCGAAGGTCTCGATGACGGCGACGATCCGGTCGGCGGCCGTCCGGTGCGCCGGCAGGGCGGCCGCCTCGGAGACGGCGGCCACCTCGCGGCCGACGACCGTCCGGAACAGTTCGACGGACAGCTCGGCCTTGCTCGGGAAGTGGCGGTACACGCTTCCGGTGGCGATGCCCGCCCGCGCGGCGACGGCGGCCATCGTGCAGCCGGCGTAGCCGTGCTCGGCGAGCAGTCCGAGTCCGGCCTCGACGATCGCGGTGCGCCGGTCGTCGAGCCGGGCCTGGACGGCGGGCGTGCGTCGGTAGGGCATGGAAGGAGTGAAGCAGTGATTCAGTGCTTCAGCAAGGGCGGCAAGGGCGGCAATCGCAGCAAGGGGTCGGGCGGGCTCCGGGAACGCGAAGACGCCCGCGTGCGGGGGCACGCGGACGTCCGGGTGGTGCGAAGGGTCGGGCGATGCGAGGGGCCGAGGTCAGCCGGTGAAGATCTCCACGAGCGACCAGAGGGCGAGCCCGGCCATGCACACACCGCCGATGCGCTGCACCGTCTTCAGCGGGACGCGCTTGGCGATGAAGCGGCCGGCGACGAGCGCGAGCGCCGAGACGGTCATCAGGGCGGCGGCGGAGCCGATCGCGGTCGACCAGGTGCCGTTGGTGGCGGCGAGGTTGGCCGTGGTGATCTGGGTGAGGTCGCCCCACTCGCTGATGAAGACGGCCATGAAGGCGGTCGAGTAGACGGGCCAGAAGCCGGTCACCGTCCTGCCGCCCGCGTCCTCCTCGTTCTCGTCGTCGCCCCCGCCGCGCAGCAGCATGAACGCGCCGAAAGCGAACATCGCGGCCGAGACGAGCCTGACGCTCCAGCCGGGGAGGAGACCGAGCAGGCTGCCGGCGCCGACGGCGATGGCCACGTGCACGACGAACGCGGTCGAGGTGCCGAACCACACGTACAGCGGACGCATGCGCGTGCCCATGGCGAGGGACGCGAACATCGTCTTGTCGGGAAGTTCGGCGAGGAAGATCAGCCCGAAGGCGGTGATGATCGCCAAGGGGTCGAGGTGCATACCGGGGCTCTCTGCTCGGACCGGGCCCGGGCCCGGCGCGGCGCCTCGAAGGGCGACGGGAGGACCACTCGGCCCGGCATGACGGACCACGCCCACACGGTCGCGGACGTGGCGTACTGCCTGGCCGAAGGTCTCGCCCGCCCGCGCTCTCGCATGGGCCCGGTCACCGGGAACCCGGGGGTTCCAGTGTGTCGACGACCGGTTCGCAGGGCTACTCCCCTTCGCTGCCGACCAGTCTACCGGAGGGGTCCGGCCGGCCCCGTAGACGCCGTCTACGAAAGTGGTAGACAGTGTCTACCAAGATCGGATAGACAGTGATCATGACCGAAGAAACCACCCGGGGGACCGAGGGCGAGGGCGGCGGCCTGCGCGACCGACTGGTCCGCACCGGCGTCGAGCTCGTCGACGCCGAGGGCGCCCACGCTCTCTCCCTCCGCGAGATCGCACGCCGCACCGGCGTCTCCCACGGCGCCCCCCGCCGCCACTTCCCGACCCACCTCGACCTGCTCTCCGCCATCGCCCGCGAGGGCTTCCGCGAACTCGGCGCCCGGGTGACCGAGGTGGCGGAGACCGAGCCCCGGGCCCGGGTCGAGGCCCTCGCCCGCGTCTACCTCGACTTCGCGCGAACACGCGGCGGGATGTACGAGCTGATGTTCCGCCACGACCTCCTGGAGAGCGGCCGGCTCGGGCTGCGCGACACGAGCCTGCCGCTCTTCGCGCACCTCGCCGAGCTGGTCGCCCGGGTCCGCCCGGACGCCGCCGACCCGGCCACCGCAGCCGGCGCGCTCTGGGCCAACCTCCACGGCATCGCCCAGCTGTGGCGCTGGGGCAGCCTCCGCCTGGCGACCGGCGGCGACGACGTCGAACCGCTGCTCACCGCCGCGCTCGACGCCCACCTCGGCCCGGAGAGGACACGCCCGTGATCCACAGCCGTCTCCACCGCCGCGCCGCCCTCGTCTGCAGCGTCGTCGGCGCCGCCGTCGTCGCCCTCGACGGCACCGTCCTCACCATCGCCCAGCCCGTCCTCCAGGACGACCTCGGCGCGGACACCGCACAGGTGCAGTGGACCAGCACCGGCTACCTCGTCGCCGTCGCCGCCCTGCTCGTCTTCGCCGGGCGCCTCGGCGACCGGTACGGCCACCGCCGCCTCTTCGCGCTCGGCAGCCTCGGCTTCGCCCTCACCTCCGCCGCCATCGCCCTCGCGCCCGGCATCGGCGCCGTCATCGCGTTGCGCGTGCTCCAGGGCGTCTTCGGCGCCCTGCTCCAGCCCGCCACCCTCGGCATGCTCCGGGCCGCCTTCCCGCCCGACCGCCTCGGCATGCCGATAGCCGTGCGCACCAGCGCCATCGGCCTCGCCGCGGCCGCCGGCCCGCTGATCGGCGGCGCGCTCGTCGACGCGTACGGCTGGCGCTCGGTCTTCCTGCTCGGCGTGCCGCCCACGCTGGCGGTCGCTCTGCTCGCCCTGGCCGTGCCCGGGCCGCGCCCCGGCACCGGCCCCGGCAGCGCCGCCGGATCCGGCCGAGTCGCCGGCACCGGCCGAGATACCCGCCCCGGTCGTGCGGGCACCCTCGATCTGCCCGGGGCCTGCCTGCTCGGGCTCGCCCTCGCCTGCCTCGTCCAGGGACTCGCGCACGGCTTCGGGCCCGCGGACATCGCCGGCACCGCGCTCGCGCTCGCCGTCGCCGCGGCCGCCGCCCTCGCCTTCGTACGGCACGAGGCGCGCGCCGCGCACCCGTTGGTGCCCCCGGGCATGCTGCGGCCCGGGCCGGTCGCCGCGGGGCTCGGGGCGCTGCTCGCCGCGTCGGCGGCACTGTCCGGGACGCTGTTCACGGCGACCTACCTCTTCCAGGACACGCTGGAGCTCGGGCCGTTGCCGACAGCCGTGCGGATGATGCCGCTGGCCCTGCTCATCGTGGCGGGCGCTCCGGTCAGCGCGGTGCTGAAGGGGCGGTTCGGGGCGCGGCGCGTCGCGAGCGGCGGGGCCGTGCTGCTCGCGGCCGGCGTCGGCCTGCTGGGACGGGCCGCCGACACGGGCTCCGCCCTCGCGACGGGCGGCTGCGCCGCGCTGATCGGGGCGGGCTTCGGCGCGGTGATGGTGACGGCGACGTCCGTCGTCGTGCACCGGGCCGAGGAGGGGAGCGCCGGGGTCGCGGGCGGCCTCCAGCAGACCGCGATGAACACCGGGCCGGTCCTCGGCGTCGCTCTCGCGAGCCTGCTGCTCGGCTCCGGCGCCGGGGTGGCACTCGCTTCCCTCGCCGTCGTCGCCGCGCTCGCCGTCCTCGCCTGCCTGGGGCTGCCGGGCCGCACCGGAGATGCCGGACACGCCAGCGGGGCCGTAACGTCCGGTTCCGCACCGCCTCCGAACGTATGATCACGAAATGCCCACAGGTGGTCACCGTGTCCCCTCCTCGGCAGGGACGCGCACCCGGTTCAACCTCGGTCTCGCGCTGCCCTTCCTGGCCCTCGCCCTCGTCGCGGTGGCCGACCTCATCACCTCGCAGGGGCAGCACTTCGACCGGCTCCTGGTGATCGGCCCGGCCCTCGCCGCCATCACCTGGAGCGTGCGCGGCACCCTCGCCATCGGCCTCCTCTCGATGGTCCTGCGCCTCGTCCTGGCCGTGGCGCAGGACGACCCCGTCACCGAGACCGTCAGCGCCGAACTCGTCCTGGCCGCGGTCACCGTCGCCGCCGTCTGGGTCAGTCAGGCCCGCACCAACTACGAGCGCGACCTGCGCGAGGTGACGGCCGTCGCCGAGGTGGTCCAGCGGGTGGTGCTGCGCCCGCTCGCGCCCCGGCTCGGCGACGTGGAGCTGCACCTGCTCTACGTCGCCGCCGCGGCCAAGGCCCGCATCGGCGGCGACTTCTACGAGGCCGTACGGGTCCCGGGCGGCGTCCGCGTCATGCTCGGCGACGTCCAGGGCAAGGGTCTCGGCGCCGTCGAGACGGCCTCGGTGCTGCTCGGCGCCTATCGCGCCGCCGTCACCGACGCGCCCGATCTCGCCGCCCTCGCCGACCGCCTGGAGGAGGGCCTCGCCCGCTACGGCGCCTGGGACCCCGACTCCGACGCCGCCGAACGCTTCGCCACCGTCCTCCTGCTCGAACTCCCCGACGACCGCGACGTCGCCCGGCTCCTCAGCTGCGGCCATCCCGCCCCGCTGCGCCAGCACGACGGCCAGGTCCGGACCGTCCCGCTCACCGACCCGTCACTGCCGCTCAACCTCGCCGGACTGTGCGCCTCCCGGCACCACGTCGAGGAGGTCCCGTTCCTGCCCGGCGACCGGCTGCTGCTCTTCACCGACGGGGTGAGCGAGACCCGCGACCGGGCCGGTGACTTCTACCCGCTGGAGGAACGGCTGCGCCGCTGGACCGACGAGCCGGGCGACCGGGTGCTCCCGCTGCTCCACCACGACCTCACCGGGTACGGCGCCGGCGGGCTCGACGACGACGTGGCCGCGCTCCTCGTCGTACGCCCTCCGGAACCGGCCGCCGCGACCGGGCCGGCCGCGCCCGCCGCCCTGCCGTAACGGGCCCGACCCGTTCCAAACGTGGGAAACCGGGCAACCGGTGTCGCTGTTGCCCCCGTCCGGTGTCGCATGCGCCCTTCCTGTGCTCTCTGGTGGTTCTGTCCTCCCTTGGGACACGCTTGCGGAACCCGCCGCACCGGATGAGAGGAACGGGTGCACGTGCCCGAGTACAACGTCCACAACACCTCCAGATCCGCCAGCTCCTTCAGCTCCTCCAGATCCTTCAGCTCGCTCGTCGGTGAAGCCGTCACCGAGGCCGATCTCGCCCGCGTCGCCGCACGCGGCATGTGGGCCTTCGACGGCACGCTCGACCCGGAAGCCGCCCGGCTCGGCCAGACGCTGGCCGCCGCCCTGGAGGACGACTCCCGGGCCGAGCTGCTGCCCCTCGAACTCGCCGAGCTCGTCGCCCAGGTGCGCCAGTTCGCCGTGCCCGGCTTCCCGCGCATCCAGACCCACGACGAGGACGTCAGGCTCTCCGCCTTCACCCTCCGGCAGCTCGGCCCCGGCCCGCACCCGCTGGTCGTCATGCCGGCCGGCTGGCAGCCGCTGGGCTGGGCGCTCTTCATGTACGCGTACCTCACCCTGGCCGCCAGGGGCTACCACGTCGTCGCCTACACACCCCGCGGCCTCGGCACCGAGGGCCTGCCGTCCACCTCGCCCGGCCGGATCGACGTCGCCGGACCGAAGGACTGGGCGGACGGCTCGGCCGTCGTCGACTACGCCGTCGACATGTTCGGGCCCAGCACCATCGGCTTCCTCGGCGAGTCGTACGGCTCCGGCATCAGCCAGCTCGTCGCCGCCCACGACGACCGGGTCCACGCCGTCGCGGCGCTCTCCACCTGGGGCAACCTCGCCACCTGCCTGTACGCGAACGGGGTCCGCCACCTGGCGGCGGTCCAGGCGCTCCTGCGGCTCACCGGCGGCACCTCGGTCGAGGAGAGGTTCGACGAGGAGACCCGGGAGATCCTCGCCCACTTCCAGGCGGGCACGAACACGGCGGCCGTGGTCGAGTGGGCGACCCGGCGAGCCCCGCACTCGTACCTCGCCCAGACCAACGAGAAGGGGACACCGACCTTCTTCTCGAACACCTGGCACGAGAGCCTGTTCCCGGCCAACCAGGTCCTGGAGACCTTCGACGCGCTGACCGTGCCCAAGCGGCTCAACCTGTGGATCGGCGACCACGCCGTCCCCGAGGGCCGCGGACTGCTCGCCCCGCCCGTCAAGCCCGGTGACGTCAACATCCCGGTGCAGGAGGCGTACGCCTGGCTCGACCACCACCTCAAGGGCGAGCGCAACGGCGTGGAGGACTGGTCGCCGGTCAGCAGCCAGGTCATGTTCACGTACCGGACGGTCCCGTTGCGCGACCCCGAGACCGGGCAGCCCACCGGCGAGTACGAGATCGTCGAGCCGGCCCTGCGCGAGAACCGCGCGGACTGGGCCTCGGTCACCACCGACGTGGAGCGGCTCGTCCTGACGGGCGGCGGCGCGGGCGGGGCCGACGGCTGTCTCTTCCCCGCGCACGGGGAGGAAGGCACGTCGGCGAGGAACTGGGAGCGTCCCTTCGTCGCGGGCGTCGACACCGAGGCCACGGCCATGACGAGGATGATGGAGACCGGGCGCGAGGAGTGGGCCGGCAGTCCCAGGGTCTACGACACGCAGAAGATCGACCGCACCCACGCCCTGGTCTGGACGACCGCGCCGCTCACCGGACCGGCCGGGAGCACCGCCGCCCGCCGGGTGCGCGGCATCCCGAGGCTCGGCCTGACCGTGCGCTCCACGGCCCGGTCGGCGACCCTCGTCGCCCGTCTCTTCGACGTCGCCGAGGACGACACGGCCCGGATCATCACCCACGAGCCGCTGAACGTCCACGGCCTGACGCCGGGTGAGGACCGCGCGGTCTCCTGGAAGCTGCAGGCCGCCGCGTACGACATACCCGAGGGGCACCGGCTGATGCTGGTGATCGACAGCAAGGACCCGCTGTACGGGGACGTGTCGGTGGTCTGGACGCAGACCGTCGTCTCGGCCGGCGAGGGCGCGCCCGCGGTGCTCGAACTGCCGCTGGGCTGAACGGGCCGAGGACGGGACGAACGCGGTCGAGGGGCCGGGCGGCGGTGTCGCCCGGCCCC
>NZ_JBSGBF010000121.1:0-20754 GCF_053601115.1 Streptomyces sp. NPDC004788 | reverse complement strand
CTATCGGCGCCTGACCGCGTGGCTGGCCACGCTCGCCGGCCGGGTGGGGTGCGGGGGGTGTGGTACCGTCCGCGGGTGGTGGGGCCCGGGGGCCGTGTCGCCGCGGGGCCCCTCTTCCACTGCCCGGCCGGTCAGGGCCCGAGCTGCACCCGGTCAGGGCCCGATCGGCGCTCGATCAGCACCCGATCAGTCCTCGATCAGTGCTCGATCAGTGCTCGTCGGCCAGGATCAGGTAGAGCTTCTTCCGGGCCTCGTTGATGACCTCGACGGCCTTCTGCCGCTGCTCGGCGCTGCCGGTCTTCCAGACCTGCCCGAACGCCTCCATCAGACCGAAGCCGGCCTGCCGGATCTCGTTCACGGCCTCCCAGTCGACGCCACGGCCGGCCTCCTCCCACGGGGCCTCCGGTCCCGACTCGGCCTCCTCGCGGCCGGTGTCGGTGAGCGTGAACAGCTTCTTGCCACCCTCGCTCTCGCTGGCGATCAGCCCCTCGTCCTCCAGCATCTGGAGGGTCGGGTAGACCGAACCCGGGCTGGGCTTCCACGCCCCGCCGCTGCGCTCGACGATCTCCTGGATCATCTCGTAGCCGTGCATCGGGCGGTCCTTGAGCAGCGCCAGGATCGAGGCGCGCACATCGCCGCGCCGCGCCCTGCCGCGCCCGCCGGGGCCGCCCCGGCCGCGGCCGCCGAAGCCTCCGCCGCCCCAGGGACCACCGCCCCACGGGCCGGGCCCGAAGCCGCCGAAGGCCGCGCGCCGCCCCTCGAAGTCACCGCGAGGGCCGGGCCCGCAGTACCCACGACCGGGTCCGCCGTGTCCGTGCATGTGCTCGTGTCCATGTGTACGCATCGCAACGCTCCTTCCATCGGGATTCATCGTTGAACTGTCGCGATGCTTCAACGATATATCGGAACTGTTCGTTTGCCAACACCCTGGCCGACGCCCCGGCCGACACCCGGCCGGCCCCGGAACGGGCACGCGATCGGTCCAGCTGGATCGAATTGGCCTTGGCCTGCGGTTTTCCGCGTCCGGTACGTTCCGGGCCATGCGGATTCGAATCGTCGACGCCTTCACCGACCAGCCCTTCTCCGGCAACCCGGCCGGAGTCCTGCTCCTCGACTCCTTCCCGGAGGACGCCTGGCTCCAGCGGGTGGCCGCCGAGGTCAACCTCTCCGAGACCGCCTTCGCGCACCCCCTGCCGCCGGGCGGCGAGGCGGACTGGGCGCTGCGCTGGTTCACCCCGGCCACCGAGGTCGACATGTGCGGCCACGCCACCCTGGCCACCGCGCACGTCCTGCACACCACCGGCGCCGCGACCGGCACCGTCCGCTTCGCGGCCCGCTGCGGGATCCTGCTCGCGACGGCCGAGACGGACGGCACGATCACGCTCGACTTCCCGACCTCGTCGCTGACGCCCGTGGCCGCGCCGGAGGGCCTGGCCGCGGCGCTCGGCGCCGAGCCCGTCGCCGTGCACAACACCGCCGCGCACATCGGCGACCTGGTCGTCGAGCTGGCGGACGAGGCGACCGTGCGCGGTCTCACCCCGGACTTCGCGGCCCTGCGCACCCTCTCGGAGCGCGGCATCATCGCCACGGCCGCCGCGGACGACCCGGCCGGCGGCTACCAGTTCGTCTCGCGCGGCTTCTTCCCGGCCGTCGGCATCGACGAGGACCCCGTCACCGGCAGCGCCCACACCGCCCTCGCCCCCTACTGGTCGCGCCGCTTCGGCCGCGACGACCTCACCGGCTTCCAGGGCGGCGCCCGCACGGGCCTCGTCCGCACCCGGCTGCGCGGCGAGCGCACGCTCCTGAACGGCCACGCGGTCACGGTCGTCGACGGCGAACTGCACGCCTGACCCGGACACGCGAGAAGGGGCGTACGGCCGATGCCGTACGCCCCTTCTCCCGTTCGCGCCCGCTCAGACGGTGGGCAGCCAGCCCACCTTCCCCGCGAGCAGCCCGTAGCCGACGAAGGCCACGATGTCGAGCAGCGCGTGCGCGACCACCAGCGGCCCCACCCGGCCCCAGCGCCGGTACAGCCAGACGAAGACCACGCCCATGACCATGTTGCCGACGAAGCCGCCGACGCCCTGGTAGAGGTGGTACGAGCCGCGCAGCACCGAACTCGCGGCGAGCGAGGCCCGCGGGCTCCAGCCCAACTGGCCGAGCCTGCGCAGCAGATAGCCGACGACGATCACCTCCTCCAGGACGGAGTTCTGGATCGCCGAGAGGATGAGGACCGGGTACTTCCACCACACGTCCGGCAGCGACTCCGGCACCACCGTGAGGTTGAACCCGGCCGCCCGCGCCACCAGGTAGAAGGCGAGCCCGGCGCTGCCGATGCCGGCCGCCACCAGCGCCCCGCGCCCGAGGTCCGGCCACGGCCGGGTGCGGTCGAAGCCGATGACCTTGAGCCCCCGACCGCTCTCGCGCAGCAGCAGATGGGCGACGAGGGCGACCGGCACCAGGGCGGTCGCGATGCCGAACAGCTGCCAGGCGAGGTCGAGCCAGGGCCGCCCGGGCGCGTACGAGCCGTTGAGCGTGGCCGCCTGGTGCTTCAGGGCACCCGGCTTGGTCAGCGCGCCGATGAAGCTGATGAGCGCGGACACCCCGCTCGCGCCGAGCGACAGCGCGAGCACGAGCAGGGTCTCGTCGCGCAGTATGCGGCGCGGCAGGCCGTCGGGAGGCAGGGAAGCGTCCACCACTCGTTGCTCCGACACCACACCTGTCTCCCATTCCCCTCGCGTACCGGGTACGGGAACCCTACCTACCGAGCCTGTGTGCCGCCCTCGGTCCCCACCGCCCCGCGCCCGGCCGGCTCGACGCCCACCTGCTCGACGCCCACCGGCCCGATGCCCGCCGGCCACGTGTGCACCGGCTCACCGGTCAGCATCAGCTCCCGGTAGCGCCGGGTGGTCGCGGCGAGCGCGGCCGGCCGGTCGAGTCCGGAGTCCAGGTACCGGTGGAAGGTGTCGGCCTGCCAGGAGGCACCGTTCACCCGGCGCCGGCAGCGCTCCTCGATCACGCCCAGGTAGAAGTCCCGGTCACGCGGCTCGATGTGCCAGGCGTCGAGCCCGGCGGCGGCCAGCGGCAGCAGTTCGTCCAGCACCAGCCGTACCGCCGGCACCGTCGCCGTGCCTCCGGAGCGGCCGGAGCGGGGCCAGCGCAGTTCGGCCTCGATGCCCTGGCGGCACGCGGTGTCGAAGTTGTGCTCGGCGTCCGCGAAGTTCATCCGTTTCCAGACGGGCCGGGACTCGTCGGCGAGCGTGCGCACCAGGCCGTAGTAGAAGGCGGCGTTGGCGACGACGTCGGTGACGGTCGGCCCGGCCGGCAGGACCCGGTTCTCCACCCGGAGGTGCGGGACGCCGTCGACCCAGCCGTACACGGGCCGGTTCCAGCGGTAGACCGTGCCGTTGTGCAGCACGAGTTCGGCGAGCTTCGGCACTCCGCCCTCGTCGAGCACGCGCAGCGGGTCCTCGTCGTCGCAGATCGGCAGCAGGGCCGGGAAGTAGCGCAGGTTCTCCTCGAAGAGGTCGTACACCGAGTCCACCCAGCGCTCTCCGAACCAGGTGCGCGGCCGCACGCCCTGGGCCTGGAGCTCCGGCGGCCGGGTGTCGGTGGCCTGGGTGAACAGCGGCGGCCGGGACTCGCGCCACAGCTCGTGGCCGAAGACGAAGGGCGCGTTGGCGCCGACGGCTATCTGCACGCCGGCGACGGCCTGCGCCGCGTTCCACACGGAGGCGAAGCGCGGCGGGGTGACCTGGAGGTGCAGCTGCACCGACGTACAGGCCGCCTCGGGCGTGATCGACGCCGGGGTGCACCGCAGGTGCTCGACCCCCTGTATGTCGAGGATGAGGTCCTCCCCGCGGATGGCGAGGATCGTGTCGTTGAGGAGCGTGTAGCGGTCGGCGGCCGAGAGGTTGGCGGCGACGGCGTCGTCCTCGGTGAGCGTCGGCAGGATGCCGACCATCACGACTCCGGCGCCGGCCTCCCGGGCCTTCCGGTCGGCGTATCCGAGTCCGGTGCGCAGCTCCTCCGCGAGCCGGTCGAATACATGGCCGTCGAGCCGGTGCGGGGCGATGTTGACTTCCAGGTTGAACATGCCGAGTTCGGTCTGGAAATCGGGGCTGGCGATGCGGTCGAGCACGGGCGCGTTGAGCATCCTGGGCAGGCCGTCCTCGCCCGCCAGATTCAGTTCGATCTCCAGACCGATGAGATTGCGGGGGCGGTCGAACCGTTTCTCCGCGAGCAGCCGCGCGAGCGCGGCGAGACATTGCTGAAGCTTTCTGCGGTAGCGCTGCCGGTCGGACGGGCCGAACATCTCGGCCACGACCTTCTCACCCATCGAAGCGTCCCTCCCCGAGCGGGCAGCCGCCACGACGGCCGCGAGCGTCTCGGAGCATGATGCCCAGCCGACTGATCGACAACGCCTGCGGGGACGAGGTGTGAACGGATAGTCTGGAGTGGCTTTCTCCGGAGGCAGTCCCCGAGGGCATCGGGCAATGGTCATATACCAAAGTCATATTGTCCGGTGGAGTCGAACAGGAGACCGTCGGGATTCGGCCGACCCGCTCGGGCGGCAGAAGTGCTGGCAGACGTTCCACCGGACGCATGCATTCCATCGAATCACCGTGGGAATACGACTGAATGACGCCTTGTCAGGAATATCGGTGGCGCCTAGCGGAAACACTGCGTGAACACGTGTCGTATAAACTCCGCGCACGAGTCAGAGTGTTGGCGCACGGCCATGCACCCATGGCCCCCCTCTCTGGCCCCGTCGCTGACAGCGCTGTCGTACCTGCCCACGCTGCACCCGTGTCTCCTGAGTGAGAGGCGACCCATCATGCTCCGACCCTCCCCGGCCCCCGCGCCGGCCCTCCGCAGTGTCCTCGCGGCCCTCGGCTCGCCCTCCGCGGTCCGCGAACCGCGCACCCCGGCCCTGCGGGCCGCACAGGGGCCGCTGAGTCCCGAACTGCCACTGCCCGTGCACGTGCTCGGCGTGCCGGACATCGCGGAGCCGGCCGGACCGCCGTCGCACACCCGGCTGGCCGGCTGGCGCTTCCTGATCCGCAACGGGGAACGGGCGATCGCCGCCGCGGACACCATGCTCACCCCGGACGGCTGGACCTTCTCCCACTTCTTCGAGGGCCCCTACGTCACGGCGACCGAGCGGGCCCTGATCCAGGCCGAGGCGCTCGGCACCCCGTACCAGCCGCGACTGCTGTCCGTACCGGGGCTCTACATGCTGACGTTGTGGCTGCACACCGACACCGAGGCCGACGGCGCCACCACCGTCCCCGCCCCGGCCGACCTCCTGGTGCCGCTGTCCCCCGCACCCCCCGGGATCGCCGCCGACCGCCCTTACCGGGTGACCGACCTGCTGCCCGTGATCGGCATGCGGCTCACCCCGCCGCCGCTGCTCGGCTCGGCCGCCACGGCCTGAGCCGGCGCGACCGGCCCGCCCGGGCGCCCCGGAGCCGTACCGCGGCTCCGGGGCGCACTGCTGTCCGAGCCCCTGCCCGTTCGGACTAGCCCGCTCGGACCACCCCGAACCCCCCGAAGTAATGGTGCAGTTGGCGTGAACCGCCCCTGCGGGTGATGCGTCCTCAACGAAGAGGACGAGCTGCCGCGAAATACCTGCGGAACGTCGTCCGTGCGGCAAGACTGGGCACCGGAACCGAACCGACCGACGGGGGCGGCCATGACCGTGAAGAGCCGCAGGACATCCACCACGACGCAGCGAAAGAATCCACCCATGTGCCAGCACCAGCCTGCCTGTCCCACCGCCGACTCCGCCGACCGGGAGGCCGCCCGCCCTGTGGCGCACCACCCGGAGCAGGGCTGGAGCCTGCTGTGCAACGGCGTCCTGCTCTTCGAGGACACCGGTGAGCTGCTGCCGGACGGGCAGATCGTCGCGCCGCACCGCCCGCTGACGGCGGTCGGCGTGACGACGGCGGCCTGACGGCCGTCGGCCCCGCACCGTACGAGGGACCACGAGGGACCACGAGGGAAAAGCCGAGGGCCGGCCCGGAGAAGATCTCCGAACCGGCCCTCTTGTCATGCGCCGTGCGGCGTCACGCGCCTCGGGTCGTACGCCCCGGGGGGCTCAGCCCTCGTACTCGTCCAGCGGCGGGCAGGAGCAGACCAGGTTGCGGTCACCGAAGGCACCGTCGATGCGGCGGACCGGCGGCCAGTACTTGTCCGCGGCCGAGACGCCGGCCGGGAAGACGGCCTCCTCGCGGGTGTACGGGTGGTTCCACTCGCCGCCCAGCGCCGCCGCCGTGTGCGGGGCGTTGTGCAGCGGGTTGTCCTCGGCCGGCCACTCGCCGGAGCCGACCTTCTCGATCTCGGCGCGGATCGCGATCATCGTGTCGCAGAAGCGGTCGAGCTCGTACAGGTCCTCGGACTCGGTGGGCTCGATCATCAGCGTGCCGGCCACCGGGAACGACATGGTCGGGGCGTGGAAGCCGTAGTCGATCAGGCGCTTGGCGATGTCGTCGACGGTGACGCCGGTCGCCTTGGACAGCGGGCGCAGGTCGACGATGCACTCGTGGGCGACCAGACCGGCCGGGCCGGTGTAGAGCACCGGGTAGTGCGGCTCCAGGCGCTTGGCGATGTAGTTCGCCGCGAGCACGGCGACCTGGGTGGCGCGCTTGAGGCCCTCGCCACCCATGAGGCGCACGTACGACCAGGAGATCGGCAGGATGCCGGCCGAGCCCCACGGGGCGGCCGAGATCGGGCCGACGCCGGTCTCCGGGCCCGCGGTGGGCTGGAGCGGGTGGTTCGGCAGGTACGGGGCGAGGTGCGCGCGCACCGCGACCGGGCCGACGCCCGGGCCGCCGCCGCCGTGCGGGATGCAGAAGGTCTTGTGCAGGTTGAGGTGCGAGACGTCGCCGCCGAAGTGGCCCGGCTTGGCGAGGCCGACCAGGGCGTTGAGGTTGGCGCCGTCGACGTACACCTGGCCGCCGGCCTCGTGGACCAGGCCGCAGATGTCGGCGACGTGCTCCTCGAACACACCGTGCGTGGACGGGTAGGTGATCATCAGCACGGCGAGCTCGTCGCGGTACTGCTCGATCTTGGCGCGCAGGTCGTCGACGTCGACCTCGCCGTCGTCGGCGGTCTTCACGACGACGACCTTCATGCCGGCCATGACGGCGGAGGCGGCGTTGGTGCCGTGCGCCGAGGACGGGATGAGGCAGACCGTGCGCTGCGTGTCGCCGTTGGCGCGGTGGTAGGCACGGACGGCCAGCAGACCGGCCAGCTCGCCCTGGGAGCCGGCGTTCGGCTGGATCGACACCTTGTCGTAGCCGGTGACCTCGGCGAGGCGCTCCTCCAGCTCGGTGATGAGCGTGGCGTAGCCCTGCGCCTGGTCGATCGGGGCGAAGGGGTGGATCTGCCCGAACTCGGGCCAGGTCACCGGCTCCATCTCGGTGGTCGCGTTCAGCTTCATGGTGCAGGAGCCGAGCGGGATCATGCCGCGGTCGAGCGCGTAGTCGCGGTCGGCGAGCTTGCGCAGGTAGCGCAGCATCGCGGTCTCGGAGCGGTGCGCGTGGAAGACCGGGTGGGTCAGGTACGCGTCGGAGCGCAGCGCGTCGGCCGGCAGCGCGTCCTCGGTGACCGCGTCCAGGGCCTCGATGTCGGCGTCGACGCCGAAGGCGGCCCACACCGCGGCCAGGTTGGCGCGCGTGGTGGTCTCGTCACAGGAGATCGAGACGGTGTCGGCGTCGGCGCGGTACAGGTTGACGCCGGCCTCGCGGGCGGCGGCGACGACCTGGTCGGCCTTGCCCGGGACGCGGGCGGTGACGGTGTCGAAGAAGGCGCCCTGGGTGAGCTCGACGCCACCGGCCCGCAGACCGGCCGCGAGGATCGCGGCGTAGCGGTGGGTGCGCTGCGCGATGCCCTTGAGGCCGTCGGGGCCGTGGTAGACGGCGTACATGCCGGCCATGACGGCGAGCAGCACCTGCGCGGTGCAGATGTTGCTGGTGGCCTTCTCGCGGCGGATGTGCTGCTCGCGGGTCTGCAGGGCCAGGCGGTACGCCTTGTTGCCGTCGGCGTCGACGGAGACGCCGACCAGGCGGCCGGGCAGCGAGCGGGCGTGCTTGTCCTGGACGGCCATGTAGCCGGCGTGCGGGCCGCCGAAGCCGAGCGGGACGCCGAAGCGCTGGGTGGTGCCGACGGCGATGTCGGCGCCGAGGGAGCCCGGCGAGGCGAGCAGGGTGAGCGCGAGCAGGTCGGCGGCGACGGTGACGATCGCGCCGAGCTCGTGGGCCTGGTCGATGACCGGCTTGATGTCGCGGATGGCACCGGAGGCGCCCGGGTACTGGAGGAGCACACCGAAGACACCGCGCTCGGCGACCTCGGCCGGGATGCCGGCGGACAGGTCGGCGACGACGACCTCGACGCCGGTGGGCTCGGCGCGGGTCTCGATGACGGCGATGGTCTGCGGCAGGGCGTCGGCGTCGATCAGGTAGACCCCGCCCTTGACCTTGCCGACACGGCGGGAGAGCGCCATGGCCTCGGCGGCCGCGGTGCCCTCGTCGAGCAGCGAGGCGCCGGAGGTGGGCAGGCCGGTGAGGTCGGCGACCATGGTCTGGAAGTTGAGCAGCGCCTCCAGGCGGCCCTGCGAGATCTCCGGCTGGTACGGCGTGTAGGCCGTGTACCAGGCGGGGTTCTCCATCACGTTTCGCAGGATCACCGGCGGGGTGAAGGTGCCGTAGTAGCCGAGGCCGATCATCGGGGCGAGGACCTGGTTGCGGTCGGCGAGGGCGCGCAGCTCGGCCAGGACCTCGGCCTCGGTGCGGGCGGCGGGCAGCGCGAGCGCCTCGGCGTTCTTGATGACGTCCGGCACGGCGGCGGCCGTGAGCTCGTCCAGGGAGCCGTAACCGACCTGGGCGAGCATCTTGGCCCGCGCCTCGGCGTCGGGTCCGATGTGCCGCTGCTCGAAGGGAATGCCCTGCTCGAGCTCGGAGAGCGAAATGCGGTTGGCGGTCATGCTGCGGGGGCCTCCTGGTCGTCACGACCTGCGAGGGGCACCACGGCGCGGGTGCCCGGACGGCCTCCCCCTCTGTCATCAAAACCTGAGAGCTTCACCGGCCTGCCGCGCGGAGCGGGGCGAGCCGGCTTTCACCGTCGGTGAGAGCGGATGCCGTCCGACGCCCGCACTGCTTTCCAGAGTGACCTCGTCCGCGCGGTACAGGGGCCTGAGAGATTCCGGGGAGGATTTGCTCCTTCGGCGCCTCCGAAAGGATTCTCCGGAGGACTCTCCCGCGCGGGGTCGACAGCCACAGCCAGCCTACCAGCGCGGATCCTTCTTCCTTCGCTCAAGTGGCCGACATCCCAGATGTGCACTTTCGTAGTGCTTGTAGAGCAGTTGCGACCAGTTGGAGGGACCGTGCAGACCGACATCGATCCGCGCAGCCTGATCGGCCGCAAGGCGTTCGACCGGAACGGACACAAGATCGGCACCGTGGACGAGGTGTACCTGGACGACGCGACCGGTATCCCCGAATGGGCCGCCGTCCGCACCGGCCTCTTCAGCCGCGACGCGTTCGTCCCCCTGGAGCCGAGCGAGCTCGCCCCCGACGGCCTCCACGTCCCCTATGAGCGCTCCCTCATCAAGGACGCCCCCGACTTCGGAGTGGGCCGCCACCTCTCCCCGGCCCAGGAACTCCAGCTCTACCGCCACTACAGCATGACCCTGCCCCCACCCCCGGCACCGGACCAGGACAGAGACTTCGGCAGGGTGGCGGGGCAGGAGGAGGTGTAGGGGGCGCGAGGAGCAGCGGGGCGCACGCTGGAGTGACGGCTTGGTGGCCCAACGGCGTTCTGCCTGGGCACCAGGCATCGTCGCCGTTCGCGCCCCGATCGGGCCGCCAGGGCCGTCAGGCCGACGCCCACACGCCCACAGGCCGGCAGGCCGACATTCCGCACGCCCGCAGGCCCGCAGGCCGCCAGGCGAGGCCCACACGCCCACAGGCCGCCAGGCCGCCAGGCCGCCAGGCCGCCAGGCCAGCCCTACCGGCCGGACGCCGACACCCTGCCACGCCGCAGCCGGCGTCCTGCCGGGCGGTACAGCCCACGGCGCCGCGGCCGCCGACGGCGGGTGCGGCCCGCGGGAGGACCCGCACCTCTGTGCACTCTGTTGTACGGGTGGTGCGGGTGGGCACCCCAGCCCGGCCGGAGGCCGGGCGCACCCCGGGCGGCCCGCACCCGCGGGCTACACCACCGCCCCGCCCTCCACCAGCGGCAACGGATCCGACGCCGCCAGCTCCGGGTCGTCCACCGCGAACGTCCGCACCCGCCCCGGCGCCGACCCCGGCTCCTCGAAGCGGACGGTGACCCGCCCGACGCCGCTCCCCTGCACCCATCCCGCCCCGTACACGGCGTGCCGCACGTCGTGCCCCGGAGCCCACCGCCGCTCGGCGGTCTCGGTGGCGGTCGGCGGCGCGGCCGGCATCTCGACGGCCGCCTCCGCCGCCGCCCCCGCCTCGGGCTCCGACACTCCCTCCGCCTGCCCCGCTTGCCCCGCCTGCTCCGCCTGCCCCGCCTGCCCCGCCTGCGCGAACAGATCCTCCTGCGTGTAGTCCGCGAGCCCGCTCACCCCGACCCCCAGCAACCGCACCCCGCCCGTCGTGTCGACCACGTCGAGCAGCCGCGTCGCCGCCTCCCGCACCACCACCGGGTCGTCCGTCGGCCCCCGCAGCGTCTCGGACCGGGTCAGCGTCGAGAAGTCGTACCGCCGCACCTTGAGCACGATGGTCCGTCCCGAGTGCCCGGAGCCCCGCAGCCGCGCCACGCACCGCTCCGCGAGCCGTTCCACCTCCAGCCGGATCCGCAGCCGGTCGTGCAGGTCCACGTCGAAGGTGTCCTCGACGGACACCGACTTGGCGTCCCGCTCGGCCACCACGGGCCGCTCGTCGTGCCCGAGGGCCATCCGGTAGAGCCCGGCCCCGTGCGCCCGCCCCAGGAGCCGTACGAGCTCGTCCTCGCCCG
Organism: Streptomyces sp. NPDC004788; assembly: GCF_053601115.1. NCBI lineage: Bacteria > Bacillati > Actinomycetota > Actinomycetes > Kitasatosporales > Streptomycetaceae > Streptomyces > Streptomyces sp. NPDC004788. Next base: position 9,768 of record NZ_JBSGBF010000121.1, on the reverse strand, counting down.
CCTCCACGATCTCGGCCACCGTCGTGATCCCGGCCCGCCGCAGGTGCTCGCCGGTGGCCGGCCCCACCCCTGGGATGATCCGCACCGAGCGCGGCCCGAGCAGCTCCCGCTCCGTGCCGGGCTCTATCAGCACGAGCCCGTCGGGCTTGGCCTCCTCGGAGGCGATCTTCGCGAGCATCTTCGTACCGGCGAGCCCGACCGAACCGGTGAGCCCGGTCGTCGCCAGGATGTCCCGCCGCAGCCGCTCCCCCACCGCCCGCGCGCTCGCGCTGTCGTCGGCGACGCCACCGGCCTCCAGGTCGACGAATGCCTCGTCCAGGCTGAGTGGCTCGACGAGTGGCGAGAGCCGCCCGAGCAACTCCATGACCTGCCCGCTGATCGCCCGGTAGAAGCCGAAGCGCGGCACCAGGTACGCCGCGTTCGGCGCGAGCCGCCGCGCCTGCCCCATGGGCATCGCCGAGTGCACGCCGAAGCGCCGTGCCTCGTACGACGCGGTGGCGACCACCCCGCGTGGCCCGAGCCCGCCCACGACCACGGGCTTTCCGCGCAGGCTCGGCTTCGACGCCTGCTCGGCGGCGGCGAAGAAGGCATCCATGTCGAGATGCAGGATGGTGGGAGCGGCTCTCACGGTTCCGATGCTGCCCTACGCCACTGACAATCGGCCCGTACGCCCGTACGAGCGCGCCCCTGAGGCCGGCCCCGCAAGCGGTCCGGACCGCGCTCAGACGGCCCTGTCCCGGCGCCGGCGCGCCAGCTCGTCCGCCGGGTTGTGTCCGATCAGCGTCTCACCGGTGTCGACGCGCTCGCCGTGCAGCTGCGAGAGCGCCGCCTCGACGTCCCGCCAGACCACGCCCACGGCGATGCCGAAGACGCCCTGCCCGCCCTGGAGCAGGGACACGACCTCGTCGGGCGACGAGCACTCGTAGACGGTCGCGCCGTCGCTCATCAGCGTCATCCGCTCCAGGTCGCGGAAACCGCGGGCCCGCAGGTGCTGCACCGCCGCCCGGATGTTCTGGAGGGAGACCCCGGTGTCCAGGAAACGCTTGACGATCTTGAGGACGACGACGTCGCGGAAGCTGTAGAGGCGCTGCGTCCCGGAGCCGTACGCGGGCCGCACGCTCGGCTCGACGAGCCCGGTGCGCGCCCAGTAGTCCAGTTGGCGGTAGGTGATGCCGGCCGCCGCGCACGCGGTGGGTCCGCGGTAACCGACGGCGTCCGAGCCGACCGACGCACCCGCGCCCGTACCGGAGTGACCCGAGTGACCGGAGTGACCCGAGTGACCGGAGATATCAGAGTTGCCGGAGTCGCCCACACTGCCGTGAAGCGGATACGGGCCCGCCTCCCCGGGCGCACGCCCCAGGAAGCCCCCTGCCGTACCGTCGCCGCTGCTCATCACGCCGACCCTCCGTCCTTGACCTGCCCACACGAAGGTAGGCAGTCACCCGGGGTGCGTCAACGATCGCCACACTCGGCACGCCGAGTGATAATCACCCTGAGAGTGGTTTCCCGTGCCCCACTCCGGGGAAAGGCTACTCGAATGCTCCTGGGGCGCTCCGCGCCCCGGCCCCGTCGGCCCCGCCTACTGGTTGCCGGTACCGAAGTCCTCCGGCGAGATCTGGTCGAGGAACTCGCGGAACTTCTCCACCTCGTCCTCCTGCTCGTCCGGAATCGCGATCCCCGCGTCGTCGAGCACCCCGTCACTGCCGAAGATCGGCGTGCCGGTGCGCAGCGCGAGCGCTATCGCGTCGGAGGGGCGGGCGCTGACCTCGACACCGCTGGCGAAGACCAGCTCGGCGTAGAAGACCCCGTCCCGCAGGTCCGTGATGCGGACTTCGGTGAGCTCCTGCCCCAGCGCCTCCAGCACGTCCTTGAAGAGGTCGTGCGTCAGCGGCCTGGCCGGGGCCATGCCCTGCTGGGCGAAGGCGATCGCGGTCGCCTCCCCCGGTCCGATCCAGATGGGGAGGTACCGGTCGCCTCCCACTTCGCGCAGGAGCACGATCGGCTGGTTGGAGGGCATTTCCACCCGGACACCCACAACGTCGAGCTCGTTCACACAGCAACCCTAGGACGTGCCCGACCGGTTTGGGTAGTCGGGCCGTCCCCCGCTCACTGCAGACGGACCCCGAGGGCGGTCTGGACCAGTGCCGCGTGCAGCCGCACGGAGAGCCCGGCGAGTTCCTTGGCGGTGGCCTCGGCGTGGGCCCTGGTCTGGGGGTTACGGTGCCGACGCAGCGGCGCGACCATCTGTTCGACCAGCCCGGCCTCGCGGTCGGCGGCGGCCTTGACGGCCCGCAGGTGACGGGGTTCCAGACCGAATCTCCCCAGATCCGCCACGAGTCTGGCGACGGTGACGGCCTCGGCGTCGTAGCCACCGCCCGCCACCTGGGTGATCAGCCCGTACGACTCCCACTCGGCGAGCTCGGCCTCGGTGACCTCCGCGGCGGCGAGCAGCTCGGCGCGGCCGACGCGGGCCGCCGTGGGCCGGTCACCGTCCGCCTCCCGGGCCCCGTCGAGGAGGTCCCGCTGCGGGCCGGGCGCGGGCAGCTTGATCTGCTCACCGCGCTCGAGCGCGTCCAGGTGCTCGCGGATCACCTTCAGCGGGAGGTAGTGGTCCCGCTGCATCCGCAGGATCCGGGCGAGCCGCTCCACGTCCCGCGGGCTGAACTTCCGGTACCCGGAGGCCGTGCGCTGGGGCTCCACGAGCCCCTCGGCCTCCAGGAACCGGATCTTGGAGATGGTCACTTCGGGAAACTCGTCACGCAGCCGGCTCAGCACCGTGCCGATGCTGACCAGCCCTTCGCCCGCGGCGGCGGTGCCGAGGCCGGCACCGCCCGTCGCTGTACGCACCATGGACCTTCCCTGAAGGTTCTCCGGGGCGTCACACGCCCCGCTGGCTCGCGAAGAACACGAGCCGGTACTTGCCGATCTGCACCTCGTCACCGTTGGAGAGCACGACCGAGTCGATCGGCTCGCGGTTGACGTAGGTGCCGTTGAGGCTGCCGACGTCCGACACCGTGAAGGTGCCGTCCGGCTGGCGCCGGAACTCGACGTGGCGGCGGGAGACCGTCACGTCGTCGAGGAAGATGTCGCTCTGCGGGTGGCGGCCGGCCGTGGTCAGCTCGCTGTCCAGCAGGAAGCGGCTGCCAGAGTTCGGACCGCGGCGGACGATGAGCAGCGCCGAACCGGACGGCAGCGCCTCGACGGCCGCCAGGGCCTCGGGCGACAGCGCCGGAATCTGGCCGGTGACCTCGGCGTCGTACGCCTCGAGCCCCGAGATGGAGATCGTCGAGGTCGTCTCGGAGGCACGCTCCGGAGTCACCCCGCCCCGCAGCGGCGTACCGCAGTGGGAGCAGAAACGGCTGTCCGCCGTGTTGCGGTGACCGCACCTCGTGCACACCGGCATGGACGCGTCCTCCTGCCGCGGCTGTCCCGCGGAGGTCTGGGTCGCGTACGGGTCGGGGGTGAACCCTCCACCCGCACCTGAGGTTGATGCTTCCCCGAAACCTATGCGCGCGGCACCGGCAGGGTCAACAGACGACGCGCCCGGTGCGCCCGGAATGTCGCCACCCTGGCCACCGACCTCGTCGCGGAAGAGCGGGCGCTCCGCGCCCTGTTCCTCGCTCTGGGCGTTCCGCGGCGCGCGATGCCTGGCGTTGCCGCCGTCCTCGCGTCCGCTCTTGCCGAACAACTTCGCAAACAACTTCACGGGCGATTCCCCTTGACCGAAACAGACCCGCCCGTGGGGCAGGACGAACCCTGACTGAACACACCTGCCGACCCGGACATCTTCACAACGTCCGTGGCCACTCGACAGTTTCCACCACGCACCACCCTTGTGGTGCGGCGACCCCCCGCAAGGTCATGCCCTTGCCGTGCGGCCGCCATCACACCCCTCACTGCGAGGACGACCGAGCGTAGTCAGGCCGCTTCGCAGGCCGCAAGGCGTCGACGACGATCTTCCCGGAACGCTCCACCGTGACCGTGGCCTGCTCCTTCTCCAGTGTCTGAACGATGCCGCCGGGGATGTTGAGCGCGGGCTCCAGATCCTCCGGCTTGCCGATGACCTTGAAGACGTACGGAGCGGCCACCTGCGTTCCATCGACCTTCATGTCGCGTCCGCTGCCCGAGAAATAGCTGTCGGCGACCACGCGCACGTCGTTGACCTGGATCGCCTCGGCGCCGGCCGCGCGCAGCTCCTGGATGGCGTCCAGCAGCATGTCCGACTCCACGGCGCCGGAGGAGTCCGTGATCGTCATCGTGATCCCCGGGCCCTCGGCGGCGACCGTACCGGCCAGGATGCCGAGCTGCCGCTCCTTCTCCTGGGTCTGCTTGCGCGCCTCCTCCGCCTGGTCCGAGCTGGACTCCAGCTCCGAGCGCTGCTTCTCCAGGCGGGTCTTCTCGTCCTCCAGGCGCTGCGTGCGGTCGTCGAGCTCGTCGAGGATGCGCACCAGGTCCTCCTGGCGGGCGCCACGCAGCGCGCTGTTGTCGCTGGTCGACCGCACCTGGATGGCCAGGCCGAGGCCGAGCACGAACAGCAGCAGCGCGACGACGAGTTGGGCCCGGCTCACCCGCGGCGGCCACAGCGCGGCGGCCAGCCGCTGCCGCCCGCTGACACCGGCCTCGGCCTGCGGCTGAGGCTCCGGCTGCGGCTCCGGCTGCGGCTGCTGGCGCTGCGGCTGCGGTTGGCGCTGCGGCGCCGGAGGCTGCAGCGGCGGCTGAGGCTCGGACTTCGGCGGCTGAGCCTTGGGCAGCTGGGGCAGCTGGGGCGGGGACATCGGCTGCCGGGGCTGCTCGGCCGCACCCGCACCCTCGGCCGGCCTGTTGCCGTTGTTGCCTTCGGCACCGCTGATGTCGCCGGTGCCGCCGTGGCCGTTGTCGCCGTTACCGCCTTCGGCACCGCTGATGTCGCGGTTGCCGTTGTTGTCGTTCTGTTCGCTCATCGGCCTCACGCCCGGAACACATGCCGCCGGATGGCGGCCGCGTTGGAGAAGATCCGGATGCCGAGCACGACGACCACACCGGTCGACAACTGCGCGCCCACGCCCAGCTTGTCGCCGAGGAAGACGATCAGCGCCGCCACGACCACGTTCGACAGGAACGACACCACGAAGACCTTGTCGACGAAGATCCCGTCGAGCATGGCGCGCAGGCCGCCGAAGACCGCGTCGAGGGCGGCGACCACGGCGATCGGAAGATAGGGCTCGACCACCGCCGGAACCTCGGGCCGGACGAACAGTCCGACCACGACTCCCACGATCAGGCCCAGTACGGCGATCAAGATGTGCCCTTCCCTGTGTCGGCCGTGGCCCGCCCGGTGGCCTTCGCCGCCCCGGCTCCCCTCGGCACTGCTGTACGTACGATCAGACTCGGCGCGGCCGGCAGACGCACGTCGCCCTCCGCCGAGATGCTGGTACGGATCCCGAAGTTCTCCTGCAGCGCGTGCAGGTACTGCCCGTCGGCGCTGTCCTGGAACGTGGTGCTCAGCCGCTGCCCGTCGCCGACGGCGAGGATCGTGTACGGCGGCACCAGTGGCTTGTTGTCGACCAGTATGGCGTCGCCCGCGGCCCGGATCGCCGACAGTGCCGTCAGCCGCTGACCGTTGATCGAGACCGCCTCGGCGCCCGACTCCCACAGCCCGTTGACGACCCGCTGCATGTCCCGGTCGCGCACCCGCCCCGTGTCCGAGAAGCCACTGCTCTCCCGCGGGCCGCCACCGCCCGTGTCACTGCCCTTGGCGTCGTCCACGACCAGCTTCACGCCCGGCCCGTGCACCGGAGTCGCGCCCGAGAGCAGCGCCACCAGCTCCGCCTGGTCGCCGCCGTGCTGCTCGAGCGCCTTGCGCTGGCGCTCACCGACCTCGGTCCGCAGCCCCTCGACGTCCTGTTCGAGACGGTCCGCCGCAGAGGTCTCCGAGTCGATCCGGTTGATCAGATCCTGCCGCTCCTTGGCGACGACCGGCGCGGACACCCGCGCCTCGGCGGCGCCGAGGGTCACCACGGCCGCAGCGAGCACCAGGCCGGCCGCCAGACCGAGCTTCGCCCGTACGGTACGGGGCAGGCCGCCGCCCTCCGCCGCGCGCCGCGCCGACGCCTCGGCGTAGCCGTCGTCCACGGCGTGGTCGATCACGTTGTTCAGCAGCGACATGGACGCGTCCGGGCGCGGAGGTGGCGATCCTGTGCTCCGAACGGGGGGCTGCTGCGACATGCCGCACATCGTCGCACGTCGCACGCCCTACCGCCGAATGGCCCCACCGGTGGGCCGGGCGGCATCCATGGGTACCGCCCGGCCCACCGGCCTCGTCAGGGCCGGCTACGTCAGTGACCTGCGCTGTCCACCACGGCCGACCATTCGTCGAGCAGCGCCTGCGCCGAGGCGTCGTCGGGCCCCTCGGCCCACAGATGGGTGACGGCCTCCGCCGGGTCCGGCAGCACCATCACCCACCGTCCGTCGGCCTCCACCACCCGCACGCCGTCGGTGGTGTCGACGGACCGGTCGCCGGCCGCCTCCACCACCCGGCGCATCACGAGACCCTTCACCGCCCACGGCGTGGCGATGTCCCGCTTCAGCACATGGGCCCGCGGGATCCGCGCGTCGATCTGGCTCAGCGTGAGCTGGGTCCGCGCGACCAGACCGATCAGCCGCACGAAGGCGGCCGCCCCGTCGAAGACGCTGCTGAACTCGGGCACGATGAACCCGCCGCGCCCGTCGCCGCCGAAGATCGTCGACTCCTCGCGGCCGACCCGGGTCAGGTCGTCCGGCGAGGTCGTCGTCCACTCCACCTGCGTGCCGTGGTACGCCGCGACCTGCTCGGCGATCCGCGTGGTGGTCACCGGCAGCGCGACCCGCCCGGACCGCCGCTCGGCCGCGACCAGGTCGAGCAGCACCAGCAGCGCCCGGTCGTCCTCGATGATCCGGCCCCGCTCGTCGACCAGCGAAAGCCGCTCGCCGACCGGGTCGAACCGCACGCCGAACGCGGCCCGCGCCGACGCCACGATCTCCCCGAGCCGGACGAGCCCGGCCCGCCGGCTCTCCGCGGTCTCGGTGGGCCGCGACTCGTCGAGCCCCGGGTTGATCGTCAGCGAATCCACCTGCAGCCGTCCGAGCAGGCTGGGCAGTACGAGCCCGGCACTGCCGTTGGACGCGTCCACGACCACCTTCAGACCGGCCTCCGCGATCCCGGAGGTGTCCACGTTCCGCAGCAGCGAGCCGGTGTACGAGTCGAAGACGCTGGCCGGGAAGGACAGGTCGCCGATCTCGCCCGGGAACGCCCGTCGGTATTCCTGACGTGCGAAGACTCGGTCCAGTTTGCGCTGCCCCGCCTGCGACAGGTCCGCGCCCCGTTCGTCGAAGAACATGATGTCGACGGAGTCCGGCACGCCGGGCGAGGTCCGCACCATGATTCCGCCGGCACTGCCCCGCGCCGTCTGCTGCCGAGCCACCGGCAGCGGCACGTTCTCCAGGTCGCGTACGTCGATGGCGCTGGCCTGCAGCGCCGAGATCACGGCCCGCTTCAGCGCCCGCGCACCCCGGGAGTGGTCACGGGCCGTCGTGACCGTCGCGCCCTTCTTCAGCGTGGTGGCGTACGCGCCGGCCAGCCGCACGGCCAGCTCGGGCGTGATCTCCACGTTGAGAATGCCGGACACGCCGCGTGCCCCGAAGAGGTGGGCCTGTCCGCGGGACTCCCAGATGACGGACGTGTTGACGAAGGCGCCGGCCTCGATCGTCTTGAACGGGTAGACCCGCACATTGCCCTGCACGATCGATTCTTCACCGATCAGGCACTCGTCGCCGATGACGGCCCCGTCCTCGATCCGGGCCGCCCGCATCACATCGGTGTTCTTGCCGATGACGCAGCCGCGCAGATTGCTCTGCTGCCCGATGTAGACGTTGTCGTGCACGACGGCCTTGTGCAGGAAGGCGCCGCTCTTCACGACCACGTTGGATCCGACGACGGTGTGCTCGCGGATCTCCGCCCCGGCCTCCACCTTGGCGTAGTCGCCGATGTAGAGCGGTCCGCGCAGTACGGCGTCCGGATGGACCTCCGCTCCTTCGGCGACCCAGACGCCCGGGGAGATCTCGAAGCCGTCGATGTCGACCTGGACCTTGCCCTCCAGGACGTCGGCCTGGGCCTTCACATAGCTCTCGTGGGTGCCCACGTCCTCCCAGTAGCCCTCGGCGACATAGCCGTAGATCGGCTTGCCGTCCTTCATCAACCGCGGAAAGACATCACCCGACCAGTCGACCGGAACGTCCGCCTCGACATAGTCGAAGACCTCGGGCTCCATCACGTAGATGCCCGTGTTCACCGTGTCCGAGAAGACCTGCCCCCAGGTCGGCTTCTCCAGGAATCGTTCGACCTTTCCCTCCTCGTCGACGATCGTGATGCCGAACTCCAGCGGATTGGGCACCCGGGTCAGACAGACCGTGACGAGGGCGCCCTTCTGCTTGTGGAAGGCGATCAGATCGGTGAGGTCGAAGTCGGTGAGCGCGTCCCCCGAAATGACGAGAAAGGCGTCGTCCTTCAACGCCTCCTCGGCATTCTTCACGCTCCCCGCGGTGCCGAGCGGCTTCTCCTCGTTCGCATAGGTGAGCTCCATTCCGAGCTCTTCACCGTCTCCGAAGTAATTCCGTACGAGAGAGGCGAGGAACTGCACGGTGACGACGGTCTCGTTGAGACCGTGCCTCTTGAGCAGTCGCAGGACATGCTCCATGATCGGCCGGTTCACCACCGGCAGAAGAGGCTTGGGCATGCTCGAGGTCATGGGGCGAAGGCGGGTGCCTTCACCACCGGCCATCACGACGGCCTTCATGTCGGAAGCGTCCTCCTTGAAGAGACGACGGTCCTGCCGACTTCACCTGTCCGCTCAATGGCCCTCGGGGCGTCCTCGATCCCACCGGCGTCGTTGCTCGGCACGGGACGGACGGGCTCAATCGGCCGCGGTATCCGCCTTCACGAGTCGACGGACCTGGACCACGTAGAGGATCCCTGCCCACCAATAGAGAGTTGTACCCCATCCTGCGAAGGCCCACCCGAAAACTTCGGCGAGTGACGCCAGCCACCCGTTTCCGTCACTGAGCAGCAGCAGCGGGAAGGCATACATCAAGTTGAAAGTGGCAGCTTTCCCGAGGAAGTTCACCTGCGGCGGCGGATAGCCGTGCCGGCGGAGGATTCCCACGGCGACCAGGAGCATCAGCTCGCGGGCCAAAAGGGTGAGGGTCAGCCAGAGCGGAAGGATCTCCCGCCAGGTGAGCCCGACGAGCGTGGAAAGGATGTAGAGCCGGTCCGCGGCCGGATCGAGCAGCCGGCCGAGACTGCTGATCTGGTTCCAGCGCCGGGCGAGCTTCCCGTCCAGATAGTCGCTGACCCCGCTGAACGCGAGGACGAGCAACGCCCAGCCGTCACTGTTGGGTCCGCCGAACACGGGCCGGAGGATCAGCCACAGGAAGAGCGGCACGCCGACGAGGCGAGCCATGCTGAGGATGTTGGGGATGGTGAGGACCCGGTCCGTCTGAACGCGAGTCTCCTGGACCTCCACCCGGGGGCCTCCTGTGGGAATGAGCCAACGATGCCCCATGACCTTACCCTCAGCCACCAGGGCGAGGTGAACAGGGGTCACGGTACGCAGAAACGACTCAACCCCCGGACGGAGTCCGGGGGTTGAGTTCAAAAGGAGTTCGGCGGCGTCCTACTCTCCCACAGGGTCCCCCCTGCAGTACCATCGGCGCTGAAAGGCTTAGCTTCCGGGTTCGGAATGTAACCGGGCGTTT
>NZ_JBSGBF010000120.1:0-20931 GCF_053601115.1 Streptomyces sp. NPDC004788 | reverse complement strand
TCGGGGCGCTCGGGGCGCTCGGGGCGCTCGGGGCGCTCGGGGCGCTCGGGGCGCTCGGGGCGCTCGGGGCGCTCGGGGCGCTCGGGGCGCTCGGGGCGCTCGGGAGACTACTTGCCGGTCTCGCGCTCGTAGGCGGCGATGACCTCGTCGGTCGGGCCGTCCATGAGCAGCTCGCCCTTCTCCAGCCAGAGCACCCGGTCGCAGGTGTCCCGGATCGACTTGTTGCTGTGACTGACCAGGAAGACCGTGCCGGCCTCCTTGCGCAGCTCGCGGATGCGCTCCTCGGAGCGGATCTGGAACTTGCGGTCACCGGTGGCCAGCGCCTCGTCGATCATGAGGACGTCGTGCTGCTTGGCGGCGGCGATGGCGAAGCGGAGCCGGGCGCCCATGCCGGACGAGTACGTCCGCATCGGCAGCGAGATGAAGTCGCCCTTCTCGTTGATTCCGGAGAAGTCGACGATGTCCTGATATCGGCTCTTGATCTCCTCGCGGCTCATGCCCATGGCGAGGCCGCCGAGGATCACGTTGCGCTCGCCGGTCAGGTCGCTCAACAGAGCCGCGTTGACGCCGAGCAGCGAGGGCTGGCCGTCGGTGTAGACCTTGCCGCTCTCGGTCGGCAGCAGGCCGGCGATGGCGCGCAGCAGGGTCGACTTGCCGGAGCCGTTGGTGCCGATCAGGCCGATGGCCTCGCCGCGGTACGCGGTGAAGGAGACTCCGCGCACGGCGTGCACCTTGCGCACGCCGCGGTCGGTGTCGCCCTTGCGGCGGCGGATGATCCGGCTCAGGGCGGCGGTGGCGCTGCCCTTGCCGCCGCCAGCGCCGTTGACCCGGTAGACGATGTGGACGTTGTCCGCGATGACGGTGGGCACGCGGCCCTGGGAGTGATCAGCCACGGCCGTACCTCTCCTCGGCCTTCCAGAAGTAGACGAAGCCGCCCGCGCCGATCACCAGGGACCAGGCGACGGCGACGAGCCAGACGTGCGGCGGGAGGTTCGAGGCGCTGTAGCCGTCGATCATGGCGAACCGGATGAGGTCCATGTGGATGGCGGCCGGGTTGTACTGGAGCACGTCGGCGATCCAGGCCGGCTTGTCCGCGAGCACCAGCGGGATGGAGAACATCACGCCGGACGCGTACATCCAGGTGCGCATGATGAACGGCATCAGCTGCGCGAGGTCCGGCGTCTTGGCGCCCATGCGGGCGAAGATCATGGCGAGGCCCGCGTTGAACACGAACTGGAGCAGCAGCGCCGGGACGACGAGGAGCCAGCTGAGCGACGGGTAGCTGCCGAAGGCGCAGGCGACGCCGGCGAGCACGACCATCGAGAACAGCAGCTGCTGGAGCTGCTGGAGCGCGAAGGAGATCGGCAGCGAGGCGCGCGGGAAGTGCAGCGCCCGGACCAGGCCGAGGTTGCCGGAGATCGCGCGGACGCCGGCCATCACCGAGCTCTGCGTGAAGGTGAACACGAACACACCTGTCACGAGGAACGGGATGTACACCTTGTGCGGCATGCCGCGGGCCGCCCCCATGATCACGCCGAAGATCAGGTAGTAGACCAGGGCGTTCAACAGGGGGGTCACAACCTGCCAGAGCTGGCCGAGTTTCGCCTGGCTGTACTGAGCGGTCAGCTTCGCCTGGGAGAACGCCAGGATGAAGTGCCGGCGGCCCCACAGCTGGCGGATGTACTCACCGAGCCCCGGCCGGGCACCGCTGACCGCGAGACCGTGCTTCGCGGCCAGTTCGGCCGGACTCAGGCCGTCCTCGGCGGACGGCCGGGCACTGGTCATGAGCCCACCGTCCTGCGTTGTGTCACTCACAAGTCGAAACTTTCGTGTTCAAGATGCGCGGCAAGTCGGGTACCACGATGTCAGACGACCGGCGGGCGTCCCAGCCGGGTCAGCCGCCATACCGTACGCCACCTCATGGGGCGCCGAGGCCCGCACGGCACCTTCCACCCTTCCCGGAAACCGCCGAACCACGCCCTGAGCGCGGGGACCGAGGGCCGCCGGGCCAGCGTGAGCAGCAGCCACACGCCGAGATAGACCGGCACCAGGGGTGCGGGAAGATTGCGGCGCGCCAGCCACACGCGGTTGCGGGCCACGTTGAAGTGGTACGTCGCGTGCCGGGACGGTGGAGTGGTGGGGTGCAGCAGCACCATGTCGGAACGGTAGTCGATCATCCAGTCGGCGTCGAGCGCCCGCCAGGCGAGATCGGTCTCCTCGTGCGCGTAGAAGAACTCGTCCGGGAGACCGCCGACTTCCGCGAACACCTTGGTGCGCACGGCGTTGGCGCCGCCGAGGAAGGTGGTCACGCGCGAGGAGCGCATCGGGTCGGAGGCACGCAGCCGGGGCACGTGCCGGCGCTGGGTGAGACCGGTCTCCGGGTCGGCGATCCGGAAGCTGATGATGCCGAGCTTCGGGTCGGCGGTGAACGCCTGGCGGATCAGCTCGCCGGTGTCGGTGTTGGCGAGCAGTCCGTCGTCGTCCAGGAAGAGCAGCACGTCGACGTCGGTGCCGCCGGGGCCGAAGGCCTCGATGCCGACGTTGCGGCCGCCGGGGATGCCGAGGTTCTCCGGCAGGGTCACCGAGCGGACGCCCGCGGGCAGGTCCGGGATATCGACGCCCTGGCCGACGACGACGACCTCGATCGGGTCGCCGTCCTGGCGGGCGACCGAGTCGAGCAGCGCCCGCAGGTCCTCGGGCCGGTTGCCCATGGTGATGACGACCGCGCCGAGCTTCAGCGTTCCGGTCATGGTGGCGGGCCTCACTTGAGCCTGCTGGAGGCGAGGACGGACACCAGGTGCAGCAGGGTCTGCAGCAGCGCGATGCCGGCGAGTACGGCGACGCCGAGGCGGGTGAAGAACAGGTCGCCGTGGATCCGGTCGGCGATCGCGAGGACCAGGATCAGCAGCGACGCCTCGATCCCCAGGATGAGCCGGTGGAACTTGAGCGCGGCGGCGGCCCGGCGGGCGAGCGCCACGCCGGAGGAGCGCGGCTCGGCGGCCGACTCCTTCACCGGCTCCAGCCCGGCCTGGTGGCGGGCGACGCCGACGAGGTCGGTCTCGGCCTTGATCAGGATGGCGCCGAGCGCGGCGAGGGTGCCGAGGAAGGCCCACAGCCAGTCGATCCGGCCGCCGCCCCACAGGTCGGCGGCGCGCAGGCCGAGGCCGACGAGGACGGCCGCGTCGCACAGGTAGGCGCCGACCCGGTCCAGGTAGACGCCGGCCAGCGAGTACTGCTTCTTCCAGCGCGCCAGCTCGCCGTCGACGCAGTCGAGCAGCAGGTACATCTGGACCGCGAGTACGCCGAGCACCGCCCCGGGGATGCCCGGGACGAGCAGGGCGGGCGCGGCGAGCACGCCGGCCAGGGTCATCAGGTACGTGAGCTGGTTCGGCGTGACGCGGGTGTTCGCCAGCTGGCGGGTGATCCGCAGCGAGATCTCCCGCATGTAGAGGCGGCCGCCCCAGTGTTCGCCGCTCCGCCGGTCCTTGACACCCGGGGGGTGCACGACCGGGCGGAGTTCAGCTACCGATGGCTTTTGCATAGTCGGCGTATGCGTCCCTGATCTCGTCGGTGGACAGGTCGAGGTGCTCGAGGATGGTGTAGCGGCCGGGCCGGGTCTGCGGGGCGAACTCCACGGCCTGGACGAACTCGGCCACGGTGAAGCCCATCTCCTCCGGGAGCACGGGCAGCCCGTGCCGGCGCAGCGTGGCGACGATCTGCGCGGACTCCTCGCGGGCGCCGCGCAGGTGCATGGCGAAGGCGGCGCCGAGGCCGCACTGCTCGCCGTGGCTGGCGGCGCGGGTCGGGAAGAGCAGGTCGAAGGCGTGGCTGATCTCGTGGCAGGCGCCCGAGGAGGGGCGGCTGTCGCCGCTGATCGACATGGCGATGCCGGACATCACCAGGCCCTCGGAGAGGGTGACCAGGAAGTCGTCCTCGCCGACGCCGCCGGGGTGGCGGAGCACCGCCTCGCCGGCGCTGCGGGCCATGGCGGCGGCCAGACCGTCGACCTTCTCGCCGGTCTCGCGGTGGGACAGCTCCCAGTCGGCGATGGCGGAGAGGTTGGAGATGGCGTCGCCGATGCCCGAGCGGATGTAGCGGATCGGCGCGTCCCGGATCACGTCGAGGTCGATGACCAGCGCGATCGGGGTCGGCACGCCGTAGGAGCCGCGTCCGTTGTCGTTGTCCAGGGTGGAGATCGGCGAGCAGATCCCGTCGTGCGACAGGTTGGTGGCGATGGCCACCAGCGGCAGGCCGACGCGGGCCGCCGCGTACTTGGTCACGTCGATGATCTTGCCGCCGCCGAGCGCCACGACCGCGTCGTACCGCTTGCCGCGCATGGCGTCGGCGAGCTTCACGGCCTCGTCGATGGTGCCGCCGGCGACCGGGTACCAGTCGGCGTCCGGCAGCTCGGGGGCGAAGCGGTCACGCAGCTTCAGGCCGGAGCCGCCGCTGATGGCGACGGCGATCCGGCCGTTGCTGGAGATCCGCTGGTCCGCGAGGAGCGCGGACAGGTCGTCCAGCGCTCCTCCGCGGATGTCGACGACGACCGGCGAGGGGATCAGCCGGGTCAGTACTGGCACGCGATCTCACGGCCCTTCGCCAGGTCGTCGTGGTTGTCGATCTCGACCCACTTCACCTCGCCGATGGGCGTCACGTCGACGGTGAAGCCGCGGTTGACGAGCTCCTGGTAGCCGTCCTCGTAGTAGAGGTCGGGGTCGCGCTCGAAGGTGGTCTTGAGGGCGTCGGCGAGCTCCTCGGCGGCCTCGGCCTCGATGAGCGTGACGCCGATGTACTCACCGGTCGCCGCGGCCGGGTCCATCAGCTTGGTGATCTTCTGGACGCCCTTCTCGGCGTCGACGACGACCTTCATCTCCTCGTCGGCGAGCTTCTTCACCGTGTCGAGGGCGAGGATGATCTTCTGGCCCTTGCCGCGGGCGGCGAGCAGGGTCTTCTCGACGGAGACCGGGTGGACCGTGTCGCCGTTGGCGAGGATCACACCGCGCTTGAGAACCTCACGCGCGCACCACAGGGAGTAGGCGTTGTTCCACTCCTCGGCCTTGTCGTTGTCGATGAGGGTCAGCGTCAGGCCGTACTTCGCCTCCAGGGCCTCCTTGCGCGCGTACACGGCCTCCTTGCGGTAGCCGACGACGATCGCGACCTCGGTGAGGCCGACCTCGGCGAAGTTCTTCAGCGTGAGGTCGAGGACGGTCAGCGAGCCGTCGCCCTCGCGGTCCACGGGCACGAGGGCCTTCGGAAGGGTGTCGGTGTAGGGGCGCAGACGCCGTCCGGCACCGGCTGCCAGTACGAGGCCAATCATGCTGTCTCTCCTTCGTCATGTACGGCGGGTGCTCCGGAGGAGACCCAGAAGCGGATGGACTCCACGAGCACCACGAGGCCCACGGCGGCCGCGAGCACGGTGAGTGCCAGGGTGAAGTCGTCGCCGCGGTTCGCGAGGAGGGCGGCGAGGACGGCCACCAGGAGGGTGCGTCCCTCGTGACCGCCGATGGTGCGCACCAGCCAGGCGGGCGGCGCGCCGGCGTTGCCGCGGATGCGGTACACCGTGTCGTAGTGATGGTAGGCGACCGCCGCGACCAGCCCGAATGCGGCCGGGAGCGCGTGCGCGGCGCCGGCCTTGGCGGCGAGCGCGAGGACCGTGCCGTACTCGGCGGCGCGGAAGAGGGGCGGGACCAGCCAGTCGAGGGCGCCCTTGAGGGGGCGGGCGGCGGCCAGGCCGGCGGCCATGACGTAGATCACCGCGACGGCGGTCAGGCGGGCGTCGCCGAACGGCAGGTACAGCGCGCCGGCCGCCATCACGGCCGCACCGAGCGCGGCGACGAAGACCGGGCTGACGACGCCGGCCCGGCCGCGCAGCAGGCGGGCCTGGAGCTCGGCGAGCGGGCCGGAGTCGGTGAGGTCGGCGAGGGCCTGGGCGGCGCGGTCACTGCGCGGGGTCTTGCGGGTGACCGAGCGCAGCACACGGCCGGCGGTGGTGTAGCAGGCGCCGAAGGCGCAGCCGGCAATCAGCGCCCAGAAGACGATCCGGGGGCTGGTGGCGGCGGTGAGGACGGCGATCATCGCCCAGCGCTCGCCGATCGGCAGGATGATCATGCGGCGGGCCCAGACCGTCCAGCCGACGCTGTCGAGCCGGCTGGAGAGGGCCAGGCCGGTCTTGGCGGTGGCCGCGGGGCTCGCGGGGCCGGCGGTGTCGTCGGTGGCGTTCGACTCGTTGAAGGCGAAGTCCACCACGTGCCGGCAGGTCATCAGGACCATGGCGCCGAGCGCCAGTGCCCACACGTCGTCACCGTTGCGGGCGGCGCCGAGGGCGAGACCGGCGTAGAAGGAGTACTCCTTGGCGCGGTCGAAGGTGGCGTCGAGCCAGGCGCCCATCGTCGAGTACTGGAGCGAGTAGCGGGCGAGCTGTCCGTCGGTGCAGTCGAGCACGAAGGAGACGAGCAGCAGCACGCCGGCGGCGATGAAGCCGCCGCGCTCGCCGGTGGCGGCGCAGCCGGCCGCGATCAGCGCGGTGAGCAGCGAGGCGGTGGTGACCTGGTTGGGGGTCAGGCCGCGGCGCGCGCACCAGCGGGCGATGTAGCGCGAGTACGGGCTGATGAAGAAGGTCGTGAAGAAGCCGTCGTGCGCCTTCACGGCGGACCGCAGTCGCACGGCCTCGTCGTCGACGGCCTCGACGGCGGCCCGGGCCTGGTGACGGGCCTCCGGGTCGGTGGGCACGGCGGCGACGAGCGTGCCGAGCTGCGGCCGGTGCACGGCGACGCCGTCGGCGTCGAGCGCGTCGGCGACGGCGTCGGGGAGGCTGCCGACGAGGTCGTACGAGGTGCCGTGGCCGGTCTCGTACGGGGCGGCCGGGGCGCCGCGGCCGGTCTCGTACGAGGTGCCGTGGCCCGTCTCGTACGGGGCGGGCTGGCCGGTCCCGTACGGGGCCGGGTGGCCGGTTCCGTACGGCGCCGGCTGGCCGGCGGCGGCCAGTGCGCGGGCGAGGGCCGGGCGGGCCTCCGGCTGCGCGGTGAGCGCGCCGGGGGCGGCGGCAGCGGGGAAGCGCGGGTCGGTCAGCGCGAGCCGCAGCGCGTGCGGGTGGCCGACGAAGCGCGGGTCCACCAGCGCGACCCGCTGTCCGGCGGGTACGCGGGCGAGCAGCGCCCCGGCCTCGTGGGGGCCCGAAGCTGCCTCGACGTGGAAGCCGAGGGACCGCAGATCGGCGTCGAGCGACGATCCGGGTACCGGCGGACCGGTGAGGATGGCGGTCGACAGGACGAACTCACTCCTTGGAGCTGGCGGACGGGCCGGCGGGAACCCGCGGCACGGCCCCGGGCGCTTTGATGCGGCCCGGCACCGGGCGACGGCACGTCGGCTGAGGCTATCGGATGCCGGAAGCGCGAGTTCACCGAGGTTTCGCGGTGCCGACCCCCCGCGGTCGCCCCGCGTCCGTCCGGGTGAGTCCGGCCCCGCGGAGATCATCATGGGCGATCGGCCGCCCGGGCGACAAACGCTCTTCGGCCACCCCTCGCCCCGGTCGGCAAAGCCGCAGGTCAGAGCATATGACAACGGTGTTCAGTACCGTGTTGCACATACCCCCCACCCGTAGTTCACTGGCGACTCGGGGCACAGATGCAGCACTGGAGACGACACGACCGGGAGGCCTTGTCATGGGGGCTGGACACGACCACGGGCACAGTCACGGCGGGCCGCCGCCGACCGGCACCGCGGCCCTGGCGCACAGGAACCGACTGCGGATCGCACTCGGCATCACGCTCTCCGTGATGGTGGTGGAGATCGTCGGCGGCCTCGTCGCCGACTCGCTCGCCCTCATCGCGGACGCGGCCCACATGGCGACCGACGCCGTCGGACTGGCGATGGCGCTGCTCGCCATCCACTTCGCCAACCGGCCGCCCGCCGGCAACCGTACCTTCGGCTACGCCCGGGCCGAGATCCTGGCCGCGCTCGCCAACTGTCTGCTGCTGCTCGGCGTCGGCGGCTACGTCCTCTACGAGGCGGTCCAGCGCTTCCTCGAACCGGCCGACACCCGCGGCGGCCTGACCATCGCCTTCGCCGTGATCGGCCTGGTCGCCAACATCATCTCCCTGTCGCTGCTGATGCGCGGCCAGAAGGAGAGCCTGAACGTGCGCGGCGCCTATCTGGAGGTGCTCGCCGACGCGCTGGGCTCGGTGACGGTGATCGTCGCCGCCGGCATCATCCTGCTCACCGGCTGGCAGTACGCGGACCCGATCGCCTCGATCCTGATCGGCCTGATGATCGTGCCGCGCACGATCAGGCTGCTGCGGGAGACCCTCGACGTGCTCCTGGAGGCCGCCCCCAAGGGCGTGGACATGACCGAGGTCCGGGCGCACATCCTGGCCCTGCCGGGCGTCGAGGACGTGCACGACCTGCACGCCTGGACGATCACCTCGGGCATGCCGGTGCTCTCCGCGCACGTGGTCGTGACGCAGGACGCGCTGGACTCGGTGGGCCACGAGAAGATGCTGCACGACCTCCAGGGCTGCCTGGGCTCGCACTTCGACGTGGAGCACTGCACCTTCCAGCTGGAGCCGGCGGGGCACGCCGAGCACGAGGCGAAACTCTGCCTGTGAGCGACGACCGGCTGCTAGCCTCGTCGGGACAGACGTGAGCGTGGAGAGGAGCTGAGGTTGATGACCGTCGCGACGAAGGCCGCCCGCAGCGGCGGCGCCCGGTCGTCCCTCAGCTTCCGGGTCTCCGGCTGACCTGATCCCGGTTCTCACCGGTACGTCACGACGTCGGCCGGGACCCCTCACACAAGGGTTTCCACGTTGTCCGACAACACCCGCACCACCCCTGACACTCACGCCCAGGCGCTCCACGACGCCTTCTTCGCCCTGCACCACGGTCTGCCGCGGCAGGGCCCCGGCTCCGACACCACGACCCGCCGGCTGCTCTCCCTCTGCGGGCCCCTGCCGGCACGGCCGCGGGTGCTCGACCTCGGCTGCGGCCCCGGCCGCTCCGCGCTGCTGCTGGCTGCCGAGGCGGGCGCCGAGGTGACGGCGGTCGACACGCACGAGCCGTTCCTGGCCGAGCTGCGGGCGGCCGCCGCCGACCGCGGGCTCGCCGGCCGGGTCCGTACCCTCCGCGCCGACATGGGCGCGCTCGACGCTCTGGCCGACGGCTCCTTCGACCTCGTCTGGGCCGAGAGCTCGGTCTTCGTCCTCGGCTTCGACCGGGCGCTGGCCGAGTGGCGCCGGCTCATCGCGCCGGGAGGCACGCTCGTGCTCACCGAGTGCGTGTGGACCACCGACGCGCCCGGCCCCGAGGCCCGCGCGTTCTGGGAGGAGCACTACCCGCTCCGTACGGTCACCGGGAACGCGGCGGCGGCCGTCGCGGCCGGCTATCACGTGCTCGGCACGGTCGCTCAGCCGGAGAGCGACTGGGACGAGTACTACGGGCCCCTGGCCGAGCACGCCGAGGCGGCGGACACCGGCGTCCCCGGCATGACCGAGGCGGTGGCCGGGGCGCGCGCCGAGATCGCGCTGCGCCGGGCGCACGGCGCCGATTACGGCTACGCCGGCTTCGTCCTGCGGCCGGCCGACCCGCGCTGGCGCACCCGTGAGGAGACGGCCGCCGACGTCCCCGCCGTACGGGAGATCAACGCGGCCGCCTTCGCGACACCGCAGGAGGCGGGTCTCGTCGACGCCCTGCGCGCCGACGGGGACGCCTGGCTGCCGGGTCTGTCGTACGTGGCGGAGGCACCGGACGGCACGGTCGCCGCGTACGCCCTGATCACCCGGTGCCGGGTCGGCGGGGTCCCGGCGGCGGCGCTGGGGCCGGTCGCGGTGGCTCCGGCGCACCAGCGTTCGGGCGCCGGGCAGGCCGTCGTACGGGCGGTGCTCGACGCGGCGCGGCTGCGCGGGGAGCGGCTCGTCCTGGTGCTCGGCCATCCGGAGTACTACCCGCGGTTCGGATTCGTACGGGCGTCCGCGTACGGGATCAAGCCAGCCTTCGCCGTTCCGGACGAAGCGATGATGGCGCTCGACCTGGGCGGTTCCGGCGCCGTCGGCGGGGGCACGATCTCGTATCCGGCGGCTTTCGGGGTCTGATCGGGGTCTGATCTGCCGGCCGGTCCCGGCGCGCCGGGGTGTACTCCGTGCGGTGGGACCGGCCATGTCCGGCCGTCGAAGTACGGACAAGCCGGTTTTGTACGGCAGACTGAGGTTGCCCGAGAGGGAGAGGACCGAAGCGAAGGATGGGTATGCCGACCACACCAGCCACCGTGGCTCACACCTCGTCGAACGGCGTTCGGCCGGAGCCGGCCGAGGCGCCGATCATGCTCGAACTGGTCGACGAGGACGGCGTCACGATCGGCACGGCGGAGAAGCTCGCCGCGCACCAGGCGCCGGGGCAGCTGCACCGGGCCTTCTCGGTCTTCCTCTTCGACGAGGCCGGCCGGCTGCTGCTGCAGCGCCGGGCGCTCGGCAAGTACCACTCCCCCGGCGTCTGGTCCAACACCTGCTGCGGCCATCCCTACCCGGGCGAGGCGCCGTTCGCGGCGGCGGCCCGGCGCACCTTCGAGGAGCTGGGCGTCTCGCCGTCGTTGCTCGCGGAGGCCGGCACGGTCCGCTACAACCACCCGGACCCGGCCTCGGGCCTGGTGGAGCAGGAGTTCAACCACCTCTTCGTCGGTGTGGTGCAGGGCGCCCCGCGCCCGGACCCGGAGGAGGTCGAGGAGACCGCCTTCGTGACCGCGGCCGAGCTCGCCGAGCGCCACGCCGCCGCGCCGTTCTCCGCCTGGTTCATGACGGTGCTCGACGCGGCGCGCCCGGCGATCAAGGAACTGACGGGCCAGTCCGGGGGCTGGTGACCTCGGTGACCTCGGTGACCCCGACGGCCGGGGTCACCGGTCCGGTCGGCGGCTGCCCCGGAACGAACGGGTTCAGGGGCAGCGCCGCCCAGATGATCTTTCCGCCGCTCGCGGTGTGCTCGACGTCGCAGGCACCGCCGGACTCCCGGGCGATCTCGCGCACCAGGAGCAGCCCCCGGCCCCCGGTCTGACCCCAGTCGGCCTCCAGGGCCTTGGGGCGGTAGGGGTGGTTGTCCTCGACGGACACCCGGATCCACTCCGCCCCGATGGCCACCTCGACCGCTATCTCCGGGGAGAGCAGCGCCGCGTGCTTCACCGCGTTGGTGACCAGTTCGGAGACGATGAGAAGCAGTCCCTGCACGGTGTCGTCGTGGACGGGGACGGCCTGCCTGATGAGAAGGTCGCGCACGGCGTGCCGGGCCTGCGGCACGGACACGTCGACCGCGGGAGCGGTGAAGCGCCAGACCCCTTCGTAGGACGGTGGCCGGGCGGGGACGCTCCCACGGCTTCCCATCATCCGGCTCCCACCCTCGTGCTCGATTGTCGCCACGGGTCGAGTCTTGGGAATCCGCCGGGCCCCCTCCGGCTACTGACCAGAAGTCGACACGTATCGACCGACTTCTGATCGGGTGAGTATGCCAACGTCAGATGTTCGACTGTTCCTGATCCCCCGCTGACGATTTCGGAGGGTGTGGCGTCGGTGTGACCATACTGACGGTACGACGGCCCCGACGTCCCCCTTCTTGATCGTGCGGTCCGGGTGCCCGGATAGCATCCGGCGCATGGAGCCGCAGCTGACCGTCAGCGTCGTCGACGAGGTCGCCACCGTCGTCATCGCCAACCCCGCCAAGCGCAACGCCATGACCGCCGGCATGTGGCGGTCCCTGCCCGAGCTGCTCGCCCCGCTCGCCGCCGACCCGGCGGTGCGGGCGCTGGTGCTGACCGGCGCGGGCGGGACCTTCTGCGCGGGGGCCGACATCTCCACCCTGCGCGAGCCGGGCGACGAGCAGCAGTCGCTCGCGGTACGGGCCGAGGAGGCCCTCGCCGCCTTCCCGAAGCCGACCCTCGCGGCCGTCCGCGGCTACTGCGTCGGCGGCGGCAGCCAGCTCGCCGCCGCGTGCGACCTGCGCTTCGCCGAGGAAGGCGCCCGCTTCGGGGTGACCCCGGCGAAGCTCGGCATCGTCTACGCGTCCTCCTCCACCCGGCGGCTCGCCGCCCTGGTCGGCCCCTCGGCCGCCAAGTACCTGCTGTTCAGCGGCGAGTTGATCGACGCCGAACGGGCGCTGCGCACCGGCCTCGTCGACGAGGTGCTCCCGGCGGGCGAACTCGACAAGCGCGTCGCCGAGTTCACCCGCGTCCTCGTCTCCCGCTCGCTGCTCACCCAGGCCGCCGCGAAGGAGTTCGCGAACGGGCGCACCGACCGGGACGCCCACTGGACGCAGCAGGCCCACGGCAGCGGCGACACCGCCGAGGGCGTCGCGGCCTTCCTGGAACGGCGCCCGCCCCGCTTCACGTACGGGCGCTGAGCTACGACCTCTGGGGGAGCTGCGCGGTGTTCACGCCGCGCCACTGGGCGACGATCTCGGCCGGGGCCTTCTCCGGCGAGCCCGCGTCGTACGGGGGCTGCGGGTCGTACTCGGTGAGCAGCTGGATGGTCTGCGCGGTCGCGTCACCCGCGATCCGGCCCAGCAGGTGCAGCGCCATGTCGATGCCGGAGGACACCCCGGCGGCGGTCACGTACTTGCCGTCGAACACGACCCGCTCGCCGGTGGGTTCGGCGCCCAGCGCCCGCAGCTCCTCGTAGGCGAGCCAGTGGGTGGTGGCCCGCCGGCCGGCGAGCAGGCCGGCGGCGCCGAGCAGCAGCGAACCGGTGCACACGGACGTGGTCCAGGTGCTGGTCGCGTCGGCGGCGCGGAGCCAGTCCCGGATCTCCGGGTCGTCCTTGGCCGTCCGGGCGTCGGGACCGCCCGGCACCAGCACGATGTCGGGGCGCGGCACGTCCTTGAGGGCCTTGTCGGCGAGAAGGGCCAGGCTGCCCTGGTCGCCCCGGACGGGGCGGGCCTCCTTGGCGACGAAGACGGTCTCGGCGCCGGGGAGACGGGCGAGGAGCTCGTAGGGGCCGACGGCGTCGAGGGTGGTGAAGCCGTCGTAGAGGAGAACGGCGATCTGCATGCCGGTCCTTTCGTCGTGGGACGTCGGTTCATCGGCTCAGGGCGTGTGGAAGCGGCGGCGGTAGTCCGCCGGTGCGGTGCCCAGCGCCTTCACGAAGGCGCGGCGCATCGCCTCCGCCGTGCCGTATCCGGCGGCGCGGGCGACCTCCTGGACGCCCTGCGGGGACTCCTCCAGGAGCCGCCGGGCGTGTTCCAGGCGGACGCGGTCGACGTAGCGGCCCGGCGTCGTGCCGGTCTCCGCCTGGAAGGCGCGGGCGAAGTGGCGCGGGGAGAGCCGGGCGCGGGCGGCGAGGGCGGGTACGGACAGGTCGTCCTCGGGGTGCTCGGCGATCCAGTGCTGGACGTCCCGGAGCGGCTCGCGGCGGGCGGTCTGGGCGGCCAGCTGGGTGCTGAACTGGGCCTGGTTGCCGGGGCGGCGCAGGAAGACGACCAGGTGCCGGGCGACGGTGAGGGCGACGTCGCGGCCCAGGTCCTCCTCGACGAGGGCGAGCGCGAGGTCGATGCCGGCGGTGACCCCGGCGGAGGTGGCGAGCCGGCCGTCGCGGACGAAGATGGGTTCCGGATCGACGGTGACCGCAGGGTGGCGGCGGGCCAGCTGCTCGCAGGCGACCCAGTGCGTGGTGACCCGGTGTCCGTCGAGCAGCCCGGTCTCGGCGAGCAGCAGCGCGCCCGTGCAGACCGAGACGAGCCGCTCCGCGGCCGGCGCGTGCGCCCGCAGCCAGGCGACGAGCGCCGGCTCGGGCGTCCGGGTGCCCTCGCCGCCGGGTACGAGCAGGGTGTGCGGCGCTCCGTCGGCGACGGCGTCGGCGAGCGAGGTGTCCGGCAGGATCCGCAGGCCGCTGGAGGCGCGGACGGGGCCGCCGTCGAGGGAGGCCGTGCGGATCTCGTACGCGTCGGGCCGGCCGACGGCGCGGGCGCCGCCGGCGAAGACCTCCACGGGACCGGTGACGTCGAGGCTCTGCACGCCCTCGAAGAGGACGACGAGGACGGACCGGACGGGTCGCTGCGTCATGGTTCCATCCTTCGCGGGGGCCCGCGATGTCCGCAATGACGAAGACCCCACCTTTTCTGCCATGTCCCCGCCCGGGTTCTCCGCCTCCGTTCCCCGGGACGGCCGCCCCGGCCGTTCCCGACGTACCGACCGGTAGGTAAGGTGCGGCACCATGACGAATCTGCCGCCGCACGCCGTCCGCCGCTGCGCCCACCCGGTCAACCTGCTGCACGCGACCCTGTTCTTCTCGCCCGACCTGGACAGCGAGTTCGAGAAGCTCGGCATCGAGGACCGGAGCGCCATGCGCCTCGCCGCGCGCAGCGCGCCGCTCGGCGCGGTCGGTGCCGGGACGGTGGCGGCGACCTTCTACAACTACAACCACGAGCTGCTCGCCCGGCACCTGCCCGCCGTCTGGGAGACGGCCTCCCCCGCCGCCGTGCTCGACGCCCGGCTGCGGGCCGTCGACGCCACCCTCCGCCGGCTGCTCGGCGCCGAGGCGGTCGCCTCGCCCGAGATGGCGGAGGCCGCCACGCTCGCCCTGCGCGCGGCCGAGGCGTGCACCCGGCACGCCCGCCCGCTGTACTCCGGCAACGCCGACCTGCCGGTGCCGGACGAGGACGCCCCGCACCTGCGCCTGTGGCACGCCACCACCCTGCTGCGCGAGCACCGCGGCGACGGCCACCTGGTGGCCCTGCTCGGCGCCGGGCTCGGCCCGGTGGACGCCCTGGTGAGCCACACCGCCACCGGCAAGGGCATGAACCCGCGCTGGGTGCTCGGCACCCGCGGCTGGGGGCGCGCCGACTGGGACGCGGCCATGGAGCGGCTGCGCGGGCGCGGGCTGCTCGACGCCGAGGGCGAGCTCACCGAGGCGGGCGCGGCGCTGCGCGAACACCTGGAGGACGAGACGGACCGCCTGGACTCCGCCCCGTACGAGCACCTGGGAGCGGACGGCGTCGCCCGGCTCACCGAGCTCGCCAAGGGCTTCCTGACGGCGGCGGTCGGCGCGGGCGCGTTCCCGGCCGACCTCAGCGGCAAGGCGTAGCCGGGAGGCAGGGCGGGTCGGTTGCCGCGTACGGGTGACCGACCCGGCAGAATGCATCCGCAAGCTTGAGGCACGAGAAGGCGGGTCGGGACATCGTGACGACGTCCATCGAGGCAAGGATCGCCGAGGAGCTCGGCGTACGCGAGCGACAGGTGAAGGCGGCCGTCGAACTGCTCGACGGCGGTTCGACCGTGCCGTTCATCGCGCGCTACCGCAAGGAAGCGACCGAGATGCTCGACGACGCGCAGCTGCGCACCCTGGAGGAGCGGCTGCGGTATCTGCGCGAGCTGGAGGACCGGCGGACCGCCGTCCTCGACTCCGTACGGGAACAGGGCAAGCTGACGCCCGAGTTGGAGGCGCAGATCCTGGCCGCCGACACCAAGGCGCGCCTTGAGGACATCTACCTGCCGTTCAAGCCGAAGCGGCGGACGAAGGCGCAGATCGCCCGCGAGGCCGGTCTGGAGCCGCTGGCCGAGGGGCTGCTCGCCGACCCGTCGGTGGAGCCGCAGGCCGCCGCGGCCGCGTTCGTGGACGCCGACAAGGGCGTCGCGGACGTGGCCGCTGCCCTTGAGGGCGCGCGGGCCATCCTCACCGAGAAGTTCTCGGAGGACGCCGACCTGATCGGCGAGCTGCGCGAGCGGATGTGGGCCCGGGGCCGGCTGGCCGCGAAGGTGCGGGAGGGCAAGGAGGAGGCGGGCGCGAAGTTCGCCGACTACTTCGACTTCACCGAGCCGTTCACGGCGCTGCCCTCGCACCGCATCCTCGCGATGCTGCGCGGCGAGAAGGAGGACGTCCTCACCCTGGACCTGGAGCCCGAGGAGCCGACGGACTCCCCCGTCTCCTCGTACGAGCCGATCGTCGCCGCCCGCTTCGGCGTGGCCGACCGCGGCCGCCCCGGCGACAAGTGGCTCCTGGACACCGTCCGCTGGGCCTGGCGCACCCGGATCCTCGTCCACCTCGGGATCGACCTGCGGCTGCGGCTGCGCACGGCGGCCGAGGACGAGGCGGTACGGGTCTTCGCGGCGAACCTGCGCGACCTGCTGCTCGCGGCGCCCGCCGGCACACGCGCCACGCTCGGGCTCGACCCCGGTTTCCGTACGGGCGTGAAGGTGGCCGTCGTCGACGCGACCGGCAAGGTCGTCGCCACCGACACGATCTACCCGCACGTCCCCGCCAACAAGTGGGACGAGTCGCTCGCCAAGCTGGCCCGGCTCGCCAAGGAGCACGCGGTCGAGCTGGTCGCCATCGGCAACGGCACGGCGTCCCGCGAGACCGACAAGCTCGCCGGTGAACTCATCGCGAAGCACCCCGAGTTGAAGCTGACCAAGGTGATGGTCTCGGAGGCCGGCGCCTCCGTCTACTCGGCCTCCGCCTTCGCCTCGCAGGAACTCCCCGGCCTGGACGTCTCGTTGCGCGGCGCCGTGTCCATCGCCCGGCGCCTCCAGGACCCGCTGGCCGAGCTGGTGAAGATCGACCCGAAGTCGATCGGCGTGGGTCAGTACCAGCACGACCTGTCCGAGGTGAAGCTCTCCCGCTCCCTCGACGCGGTCGTCGAGGACTGCGTGAACGGCGTCGGCGTCGACGTCAACACCGCCTCCGCGCCGCTCCTTTCGCGCGTCTCCGGCATCGGCGCCGGCCTCGCCGAGAACATCGTGGCCCACCGCGACGCCAACGGCCCCTTCCGGTCCCGGCGCGCGCTGAAGGACGTGCCGCGGCTCGGCCCGAAGGCGTACGAGCAGTGCGCCGGCTTCCTCCGCATCCGCGGCGGCGACGACCCGCTGGACGCGTCGGCCGTGCACCCGGAGGCGTACCCGGTCGTGCGCCGCATGGTGAAGACGGCGGGCGGCGAGGTCGGCGCGCTCATCGGCAACACGGCCGTGCTGCGCTCGCTGCGCCCGGACGACTACGTCGACGACAAGTTCGGCCTGCCGACCGTCGGCGACATCCTCAGGGAACTGGAGAAGCCGGGCCGCGACCCGCGCCCCGCCTTCAAGACCGCCACCTTCCTGGAGGGCGTCGAGAAGATCGGCGACCTGGTGGCGGGCATGGTCCTGGAGGGCGTCGTCACCAACGTCGCCGCGTTCGGCGCCTTCGTCGACATCGGCGTCCACCAGGACGGCCTGGTGCACGTCTCCGCAATGTCCAAGAACTTCGTCAAGGACCCGCGCGACGTGGTCAAGCCGGGCGACGTCGTCAAGGTGAAGGTCCTGGACGTCGACATCCCGCGCAAGCGCATCTCCCTCACGCTGCGCCTCGACGACGAGGCCACCGCCACGGAATCCGGCGCGCCGAAGCGCGAGCGCGGCGACCGTGGCGAACGGGGCGAACGCGGTGGCCGCGGTGGCCGCCCGCCGCAGCAGCGGCGCGGCGGCGGCGGTGGCGGCGGCCGGGGCGGTGACGGTGGCGGTAGCGGTGGCGGCAACCGCGACCGGGCCCAGGCCCCGGCCCCGGCCAACAGCGCGATGGCCGACGCCCTGCGCAAGGCGGGCCTGCTGAACGAGGGCGGCTCCCGCGACCAGAGCCGCCGCGGCAGGCGCTGACGCGCCGGGCGACGGCGGGAGGGGTTCGGGGGCGGAGCGGGGGCAGGGTGGCCCGGAGGTGAAGCGGCGGAACTCGCGCGAAGCGCGGTGAGCCGCACTCCGGCCGCCCCCGCCGCCGGGGTCCCAGGGCCCGGGGCCCCGGCCGGCCCGCAGTCCCAGGGGCCGGCATCACCGCGCCCGCAGCCCCCGCGCGCTGCCGGCGAGCGGCCGCACCGGCCGCGTCGGCCGCGCCAGGGGTACGGGCTCAGGGCCCGCGCCCCTGGCGCCACGCCCGCCCGTGCGGGGACACGAGGCAGCAGCCCGGGGGGGCGCTACCTGCCCGACGGCGCTACGTGCCCGACGACCCCGCGAGCGCCGCCGCCCTCTCCTTCGCCGCGCTCCGCACGGCGGCGAGGTCGAGTCCGGCCTGTTCGCAGAGCGTGGCCAGGTCGAAGTAGATCGACTCGCCGGCCATCAGGCCGTCGCGGAAGGGAACGAGGTTCGCGAAGGGCACGACGAAGGGCCGACCGGTCGGCGGGACGCCGAGCCAGTCGCCGCCGCTCGTGCCGCGCAGGGTGCCCCAGACGACGATCGTGTCGTCGCCGACGACGCGCCCTGCGTCGTCGGGGACCAGGTCGGGGAACGCCGTGAAGAAGCCCTGGTAGGCGGCCCTGGCGGCCGCACGGCCCTCGCTGCGCAGGCCGAGCGGCACGGTTTCGAGGTAGCAGTCCGCCACGAAGGTGGCGAGGATGGCGTCGTAGTCCCGGGCGGCCTCGGCGGCCCGGTGGATCTCGAACAGCCGGATCATCGCGTCGCGGTCCATGACTCGTCCCGTCGGAGCGTCGGAGCGTTCGACCCCCACCTCATCCATCGTAGGAGCGGGCCCGTACTGCGCGCCGAGGCCCGCCGCCCCTGTAGGGGCAGCGGGCCTCGAAGAACCACCATCCGACCGCTACGGCACGAAGCGCAGCGCCCAGTCCGCACGGTTCGCCACCGACAGGTCGTCGTCCTCCGTCAGCGGCTGGAGCAGCCGCTGCGCCGTCTTCGGGTCGGCCTGGACCAGGTCGACGATCTCCGTGGCGAGGCCGTCCTGGTCGTCGCCGAGGTCGGCGGCGGAGGCGCGGACGAGGACCGGCAGCTGCTCCGTACCGCCGAGGGCGGCGATGAGGCCGCCGAGGAGTTCGCGGGCGTAGGAGTTGCGGTCGCCGACCGCGCGGTCGAGCTCGGCGGTGAGACGCGGGAGGAGGCTCCGGTCTCCCGTCGCCGCGATCTCGTCGGCGAGGTCGATGGTCTCGTCGAGGTCTGCGTCGAGGTCGTCGAGCATCGCGATCAGCCGGGTCACGCGGGCGTCGTCGGTCATGGTGCCTCCTGGGATGCGCCGCCCGCGAGGACGGGGGCGGTGGCGGACGAGTCGGTCCCGGCGGCCACCTCCACGTCCTGCGGACAGCCGTACTCGTACAGTTCACGGCCCGGATCGCAGCCCTGCAAGGCGGCGACCGGGCCCACGGTCACCTCGGCGGGTGCGGCGGTCATCAGAGCTCGGTCACCTTGCCGTCGGCGACCTCGATCCGCCGGGTGACGCGGACGGCGTCGAGCATCCGCCGGTCGTGGGTGACCAGGAGCAGCGTGCCGGTGTACGACTCGAGCGCCGACTCCAGCTGTTCGATGGCGGGCAGGTCGAGGTGGTTGGTGGGCTCGTCGAGGACGAGCAGGTTCACTCCCCGGCCCTGGAGCAGGGCGAGCGCGGCGCGGGTGCGTTCGCCGGGCGAGAGGGTGGTGGCGGGGCGCAGCACGTGGGCGGCCTTGAGGCCGAACTTGGCGAGCAGGGTGCGGACGTCCGCGGGCTCGGTGTCGGGCACGGCGGCGCAGAAGGCGTCGAGGAGCGTCTCGGTGCCGTGGAAGAGCTTGCGGGCCTGGTCGACCTCGCCGACGACGACGCCGGGGCCGAGCGCGGCGTCGCCCGCGTCCAGTGCGAGGCGGCCGAGGAGGGCGGCGAGGAGGGTGGACTTGCCGGCTCCGTTGGCGCCGGTGATCGCGACCCGGTCGGCCCAGTCGACCTGGAGGGTGACGGGCCCGAAGGAGAAGTCGCCGCGGCGGACCTCGGCCTCGCGCAGGGTGGCGACGACGGCGCCGGAGCGGGGCGCGGCGGCGATCTCCATGCGCAGCTCCCACTCCTTGCGGGGCTCGTCGACGACGTCGAGGCGTTCGATCATGCGCTGGGTCTGGCGGGCCTTGGCGGCCTGCTTCTCGCTGGCCTCGCCGCGCAGCTTGCGCCCGATCTTGTCGTTGTCGGTGGCCTTGCGGCGCGCGTTGCGGACGCCCTTGTCCATCCAGTTGCGCTGCATGAGGGCGCGCGATTCGAGGGACGCCTTCTTGTCGGCGTACTCCTCGTACTCCTCGCGGGCGTGCCTGCGGGCGGTGTCCCGCTCCTCCAGGTACGCCTCGTAGCCGCCGCCGTAGAGCGTGATCTGCTGCTGGGCGAGGTCGAGTTCGAGGACCTTGGTGACGGTCCGGGTGAGGAACTCGCGGTCGTGGCTGATGACGACGGTGCCGGCGCGCAGGCCGGCGACGAAGGCTTCGAGTCGTTCGAGTCCGTCGAGGTCGAGGTCGTTGGTGGGCTCGTCGAGGAGGAAGACGTCGTAGCGGGAGAGGAGGAGGGAGGCGAGGCCGGCGCGGGCGGCCTGGCCGCCGGAGAGCGAGGTCATCGGCTGGTCGAGGCCGACGGTGAGGCCGAGCGTGCCGGCGGTCTCCTCGGCGCGCTCGTCGAGGTCCGCGCCGCCGAGGTCGAGCCAGCGCTCCAGACTGACGGCATAGGCGTCGTCGGCGCCGGGCGTGCCGTCGACGAGGCCCTGGGTGGCCTCGTCCATGGCGGCCTGGGCGGCGGCGACGCCGGTGCGGCGGGCCAGGAACTGTCGCACGGTCTCGCCCTCGCGCCGCTCGGGCTCCTGCGGGAGGTGGCCGACGGTGGCGGTGGGCGGGGACAGGCGCAGTTCGCCGTCCTCGGGGGTGTCGAGGCCGGCGAGCAGGCGCAGGAGCGTGGACTTGCCGGCTCCGTTGACGCCGACGAGGCCGATGACGTCCCCGGGGGCGACGACGAGGTCGAGCCCGGAGAAGAGGGAGCGCTCGCCGTGGCCGGCGGCGAGGTTCTTGGCGACGAGGGTGGCAGTCATCAGGGGACGAATTCTAGGTGACGGCCTCCGGGGTCCGGCCGGGGACGGCGGTGCCGCTCCGTCCGCCCCGTGCGGGCGTTCGTCCCGCTGGGTGTCCCCCAGGGCGAAGCCTTGGGGAGGGGGAACGGGGGGCACGCGAGGACAAGCGTCTGCGGGGCTCGGGCCGAGGCCGTGGAAGACGAGCGCCCGCCCGGC